>DATCYH010000066.1:0-11601 GCA_036570405.1 Nocardioides sp. | reverse complement strand
CGAGGCCGGCCGGCGGGGTAGCGTCGGTCACGTCGAGGTCTTTCGGATGGATGGCGTAGGAACCTCCATCGTCGGGAGACCTCGACGTCTATCTGCGGACCGACGCGCCCGGCCGACCTACACCCTCATCTGGGAAGAGCCCTCAAACCCCATGGCTCGGTCGCTCGAGGGGTTGGTGAGCGCCACGAAGGGCACCCTCTAGCGAGTAGCTGTCGGCCCCGAGCCCATTTCCAACGACACAGCGTTCATCGGTGTTCGCCAGCCCAAGCATGGAAGAATCGCGGCCACAGCCAAGGTGACCCTTGGAAAACCGGGGCTGCGCGGTACGCCTCTAAGAAGCTGTCGCGACGAGCGGTCCGACCCCAGCCCGAACGGCCGCGGGGAGACTTCGAATCGTGAAATCAGTGATCGACCATCGCAACTCATCGAGGGGGATCGAGCGGAGCGCCTCCACCGCCGCGCTGGCACCTGCCTCAGACTTGATGTCTTGCAGAACCTCCACCAGGACATCCCGGACGTGCCAGCGGCTATGGTGAGTCCCGAGTCGCGCAAGAGCACGGACTACCTGCCCCAGCGCCTTCGGGTCTTGGGTTCCCCGCGCCACGCGACGCAAAAAGTTCGCAAGGGTGTCGCAGTATTCGAATGAGAAGCTTCCGGTTCCGGCGTGTGCGGCGAAGCGTTGGATCACACGGCCGAAGGCAGAAGGGTCCCATTCCCATAGCCACCTGATCGAGGCGAGATCCATCCAGGGGAGAACACGAACCAAAGACGCCATGTCCTCGTCGCTGGCTTCATCCAGCGTCAGCGCCCACTCGACCACGTTGATGAGGTCCTCTCCACCTGGACGACTCAGAAGCCTGTCTCGCAGCCGTTCAGCCTGCTCCTCTCTCGTTTCCCATGACCCATGCGATGCCTTCGCGCCCATTGCACGATCCATAGCCTCGACGAATTCCTCGACCGATTGGTAACGAGCGTCAGGAGCGTTGGCGATGGCCCTCTCGACCACGGGGCGTAGCACACTGACAGGCATCTCAGCGTTCACCGGCATCTCACCAGTCACCAGTTCCTGCAGGATCTTGCCCAGACTGTAGACATCCGAGCGATGATCCGCCGTCCTCGCCTGCTGCCACTGTTCTGGCGCCGTATAGACCCACGACCCGAGGCCCTGGCGGTATGTCGAGGTGAGTGGATCCGTATCTCGCTCCGCCTGCACGGCTAGTCCGAAGTCAGAGACCGCCCACGTCTCCGTGCTGCCGTCCTCGGCGCTAAGACGCAAGACATTCGCCGGCTTGAGATCACGGTGATAGACGCCGTGTTCGTGGACGTGGGCCAAACCCGCGCAAACCTGCCGCAGGATGTCGACGATCATGGGTGGTGTCAGTTCCGTGGTTGAGGCGAAGTCAGACAGACTGCCCTGCGCGATCGGCATTGCATACCAAATCTGGTCCGCAGAAGTATCTCCATCGGACAGAACTGGCACCACATTTGAATGGGTTAGATCCTGCATGATGCGTAGTTCACGTCGAAAGCGTTTGATCGCCTCGGCGTCAATGCTCCCGACGTCACGAAGAACCTTGATCGCGACTGTGTCGCCGGTCTTCTTGTCAGCGGCCCGGTAAACATCAGCGAAACCCCCACTACCAATTGCTGGATACTCCAGCAGAAAGCGGCCTCCGAGCGTTCGGCGAGCATCCTCAGCTGACGGACGGCCGGCCTTGGTGCGCCGGAGGCTGGAGCCGGCCCACGCAGCAATGACATCCAGGTCCCAGATCGGCCCCTGGGCGATCTCGCCGATCGGATCCGGAAAATCTGCACGTTGACGCAAGGCTGTTACCCGCGACAGGGAGACGCCTAGTTCCGCAGCCACCTCACTCGATCCACCAAGCCGCACAGCGCCCTCCTAAATAGTTGCTGGTGCTTCACCTTAACTTATTGGTGAAGTACCAGCAACGATTAAGAGTTCGAACTACTCTCCCGGTCCGTGTCGAACACTGCCGACTCGAACGCCGCCAACGCCCCAAAGGCCGCCGTCGGCAGCTCGCGAAGATGTCGCCGGATTGAAGCAAAAGATGCGATCAGCGCCGACCATGACTCACGGTCGCCAGGCACCGGAACGTTCAGTTTCTTGACGCCGTCGAAGTAGAGGCGCCGACGTACTGCTCCGCGGCTCTCCCGCTCGATCTCCGCCCTGCCCTGCTCGCTCTTGAGAAACATGAGGAGGTACTCCTCATCGAACGGGGTGTCGTCTGCCAGGCGGAAGACGACGTAGTCAGGACTGACCCACCCTGCCTCGTCTTCGCGACGACACAGCGCGATTGAGCCAACGTTGACACGCATTGGGTTGTAGACGAAGTCGCCCGGCCGAAGCTCCCGATAACGACTCGTGTCCTTTGCAGTCTTGCCTTTGAAGGGCGCAAGTCCGCCGGTATTGCTCACACCGACGTAGCGCTCAGGCAGCTGGTCGCCCGCACGTGGTCCAGCTTCCACCACCCAGTCGCCGATTGGGCGAGCTTCAGCAAGGGGGAAACGCTCCATGGAGCTATGAGCGGTGGCTAACGCCTGCGTGAGTTCAACCATCACGCCAAGACGAGTGTGAAGACCCTCGATTCGTTCGCCCGCCGTGTCAGCGCCTGTGCCCAGAGCTGCGTTGGGCCATGGAATATCCAGATCGAAGCCGCTCTCGACTAACGCGTCGTAGGCGACCTCCCAAGCGCAGTCATCAGCCATGCCTTCAGTCAGCCACGCTTCAGCCCCCTTCAGCACGTCTGCCGTAATCGGGTTGGTCTTGCTGTAGGAGCGCTTCCCAGGTGGCGCGGGCACTTGATAGTAGCGAATCGTTTCGGTCCGGCCATTCTTGCCGAAGAAGATGATGTTCGTGCGTGTGTCAGGGGCAGTCGGAAAAACGCCAGTGGGCAGCCGTACGATGGCCGTTACGTTGAACTCGTTGATCAGTCGGCGTCGTACAGTTGAGAAGGCCGTTTCAGTGCGATAAAGGATGCCGTCAGGCAAAACGATGGCGGCGCGTCCACCGTCGCGCAGTTTAGCCATGCAGTGCTGCAAGAACAGCAACTCCGTCGCTGCAGACTTGCTGGGAAAGTTCTGCTGAACCTGGGGGTTTTCGGTGCCGCCGAATGGCGGGTTTGTCAAGATCACGCTGAATTGCTGGCTCGGGGCAACGTTGCGGGCATCCTGCTCAAGCGTGTTCCTCCGCACGACTTGTGGGTCTTCGACCCCATGCAGGATCAAGTTCATTGTGCCAACCAGCGCTGCGATCTCTCCGGATTCCTGCCCAAAGAAAGTCTTCGAGTTGAAAGTCGCACGTTGCTCGGTGGTCTTGGTATCCGGAGCCATGTGCTCAGCGGATCCCACAAGGAACCCCGCCGAACCCGAGCAGGGGTCGTACACAGTCTCTCCGAGCGTCGGGTTGACAATGCGGACCATCGCCTCAACAACTGGTCGGGGCGTGTAGAACTCCCCCGACCACCCAGCATCAGCTGTCTGCGCGAGCAATGACTCATAGATGACGCTCATCGCGTGGTGGTTGTCGAGCGCGTGGAAGTCGATGGAGTCGACGATGTTAACGACTTCCTTGAGCGAGTATCCCGACTTCATCACCGTGCGGATCTCTCCGAAGATCGCTCCCACTCGCTCGGCGCGGGAACTCCCCGACAATTCGCGCAAGTACGGCAACAGTTGTTCCGTGACGAACTCGATAAGCGCATCTCCTGTGAGGTCGCGATTGCGCGCCCACGTGGCCCAACGGAACTCGCGGCGAATCAATGGCCGGTACGTCGTACCGTCGATCTCGGCGACCAATTCGCGGTTCTCTTCGAGTGAATCGAAGACCTTTAAGAAGAGGAGCCAAGTAAGTTGCTCAAGATACTTCAGCGCATTCTTGGTGTTGTCGTCTGCACGCATCCGGTCGGATGCGGACTTAATCTTGGACTGGAGTTCGGAGAGGGTCATGCGTCTACTTCTGACTCGAACAGCACGGATTGGACGGTAGACAGGAAGGTGCCGACCGCCTCAGCGCCACCCAGAACTGACGTTACTCCAAGCACACCACCCCACTCGGAAAGGAACGGGGCGAGGCTGAAGAGTTCACTGCTCGCAACTTCGGCGACGCCACCGAGACGGAACTTGTCGAGGACGGCAGCGACGAACCCGTCGGGCAGAGCTGGGTAGCGCCGGACTAACTTAGCCTGCGCGGCGACAGCGCGGGCATCCAGGCTGAGCGGAGGAGCGTCGAAGGCGGCGTGCCCGAGCAGGTCGAACCCGTCGAGGTCGTATCGGCCAAGGACCACGCTGAGAAGCTCCGGCGTGATCTGCCGCACAGATAGATACTCCTCAAGCTCGCGGCGACTCGCCCGCGACTGCCACGTGGCTCTGAGATCGTCAAGGGACGGGGTGCGTTCACTCACGACCGACCGGACACGGCTCAGATACTCGGCAGGATTCAATGTGTTGCCGTTGCCAAGATCGACCTCGATCTCGTCGGCGATGGCGACTTCGACACCCGAGATGCGAAGGCGACGCTCTCCCTGAGCCGGGCGACGGAGCGCGACCACCAGCGGCTGCGCGTCGGTATCGGTGGGATCCACTCGAAGGTGGCGACGGGTGTACCCGGTGGCAGCGACGAAGAGATCGAGTACAGAACTAGGCAGCTCATCGACCCGGAAGCGCGCGTCATCGTCGGCCCGGCACTCCGCAAGCAGACGGCTAACGACACGGATCGAGACTGAGGCTCCCGGGATCAGTTCCCCCGATTCCTCGTCCTGAACAATTCCGCTCAAGGAGTGCGTGCCTGTGGTCGCTCCAGCGACCGCAGGCACAGTGGGAAGATCCCAGTCGTCAAACAACCGAGTGGCGTTGGTGTAATCGATGACCCGGAAAAATGTCTTACCGGTCGTCGGATCAAGTCTGCTGCCCCTCCCGATAATCTGTTTGAACGTCGTCACCGAACCGATCGCCTTCATGAACACGATGTTGCGCACCGACGGTGCATTCACGCCGGTCGACAGCAGATCAACGGTAGTCACGACAACAGGCTCAGCGCTCGAAGCGAGCTGGAATTGCTCAAGCAGGGGCTGCGCGTCGCGCTCTTCACTAACGATGCGGGCCGCATACAGGTTCCTGCCAGTCTCGGAGCCCAACAACGCCTGCATCTCAGAACGAACCAACTCGGCGTGCTCCATCGTTACGCAGAAGATCATGGTCTTGTCGAGAGCCCCGTAGGTGCGCAACAGCCCGGCCAGGTGCTCGCACATCAACCTTGTCCGGTCTGGCACGATGATCGCTCGCTCGAACTCCTTTATGTCGTAGCTGTCGCGTGGCGTGGCACCTTCCGGCACGATCAGTTCCGCACCGCGCTCGATCTCGTCACGGATGACGAGTCCTTCGTCAACGCTGGTGCTGATCTTCATCACTTTGTACGTCGCCAAGAATCCGTCATCGATCCCTCGACCGAGTGAGTACTCGAAGATGGGGCGAGGCTGCCCTTCCGCATCAAGATTCTCCGAGGCGAAATGGGCATAGGTATCGACCGAGTCACTCTGCTTCGGAGTGGCAGTCATGCCCAGGTGGAACGCGCCTTGGAAGTGTTCGAGGATCGCAGACCAGTCACCGTAGCCACTTCGATGGCACTCGTCGATGATCACCACGTCGAAGAAGTCAGGTGGGTACTGTTCGTAGACGCGACCGCCTCCGACCGCGTCTGCATAGAGCGACTGATAGATCGCGAAGTGGACGTCACGTTCTAAGGGCACCGCGCCGCCAGTCACGACGCCCCGCCGATCACCCAGGCCTCCGAACTCGTTGTAGGCCTGATCGCGCAGGCTGACACGGTCTGCAATGAAGAGCACGCGCCTTGCGTACTGACTTGAGAGCAGCTTGTGAACAAAGTTGAACGCTATGAATGTCTTGCCCGTCCCTGTCGCCAAGGACAGGAGTGCCCGGCGCCGCCCCAACAGGATTTGCTCAATCGACGCGCTGACGGCTCGCTCCTGGTAGTAGCGCATCGAGGGCGCTCCTGGGAGAGCGAACGCCGACTGCAGAAGCGGATTCGCAACCTGCCGCCCGTCTGGCGTCGTCACGGTGGGTCCCCTCCATGTCACCCGTTCGCGCCACCTTGTCACAAGTTCGTCCGGGCTTGGGAAGGCGCTGAGTCGACGAACGACTCCCGTTCTCAAGTCCTGCTCCACGACTTCGTGGCCGTTGCTAGAGAAGGCAAACGGGGCCTGCACATCGAACGCATACGCCAGCGCCTGTTGTAGTCCGGCCCCCGGAGCGTGAGCTTCATCCTTGGCTTCGAGCGACGCCAAAATCGCACCTCTCGGCTCTGCCCTCAGCACATAATCGATGAACTGCGGTTCGTCGCGAACGGTCTGCTCGCCCAGCAGGCGTAGACGCCCGGCTCGGTAGACGTATTCCTCCTCGATCAGCGCGGGCGTCCAACCCGCATCCGCGAGCAACGGGTCAATCAGCTGCTCGCGCGTCTCACGCTCGTTCATGGTCACGCGCGCTAGTCTTCCAAGAAGTGCCGACAGTTTGCGAGCCGCACCGCGGTCGGAGCGGGCAGATTCCCTCTTGGACTTGCATGTGCCCCGTTCAAATTGAACCGTGCACACGAGGTCGTGTGACCATGCAGGTAATCGGCGGACGACAGCGGACCCTTTGCGGACCACTCGCAAAATACGACGCCGCACCGCGGTCACTGTTGCTCGATTCGTGCAGCCAGCGGACTCACCGCGAGTTGCAACGCATGGAACCGGTCGCGTCGATCTGGGGCAACAGCCGCATGCAACGGGGCTTAGGAGGTTTCCGGTCGAGGAGGCCGTCCTCATCCCCTCGATCGGGGGAGTCGACATCGGCGCAGTGTCGTCGTCTGTCGAGATCACAGTCTCTGACCAATCGCTCGCCTACCGGCCGTTGAGCACACGGCCACCCAGCCGCACTTAATCGTGTTCCACGCGCAAAGAAGTGCGATCGGGTTAAGCCAGCCGGGACCGTCTGAGTTGATGATTGAAGTCAGACAGGCCCCGAGAAGACCGTAGGCGACCGTCAGGACCGCTGAGACCGGAAGCGCGAGACGTTGAGCCTCGGTAGTGCGCAGTGCGCGGATGAGGATGTTGGTTGGCGCGTAGGCGTCGAGGTAAGCGTGGACGGTTGCGGCCAGACGGACCGAGACCATCAGAATCATGGCGTTATCCCCTTCAGACGAACCGATGTTGTCTCTCCGGGGTAGCGCGCCAGCCGACTGGCGAGAGCAACAATCTCCGGCACCTGTGGACAACGACGGCTGGCGAGCGCCTGTGGAAACTCGTCAGCGAGCCATGACGGTCGGCTGGATCCCCGTGACACGGGGATCCACGGGGTCGCTGACCAACTCCTGTGTCCGCCGTAGAGCGGCCGCTGCGCGTTCTCGGTCGGCGCGCTGGGTGATGCTCGCAGGCACCGGTCCCAGCGGGTGAGCTCCGGTGATGCCGTAGCGGTCTCTGTAGGCAGCAATGATGCGGATCTGGTCGAAGCAGACGTGTAAGGCAGATGCGCCCTCAGTCGGACTGATGGTCGCAACCCACGGCTCACGGTCCTTGATTGCGCGCTCGGCCAGTGCGGCGGCGCGGGCTTCCATCAGCTCGCGGTGCTCGTCGAGCGCTTGACGCTGCTCGGCGGTCATCGGTCCGGAAGCAGCCGCGATCAAGCCGACGACAAGGTTCGGTGCTGCGCGGCGGCGGCCGGTTCGCTTGGGTCGTGCAGTGGCATGGTGGAGGCGGCTGATCAGCACGGCGCCGATGTCGTGGGCGTCCGCGAGTCCCCGGCTCGCGACAACCCGAGGGAGGACGATGGAGAGGCTGTAGCCGTTGGCTTCGGCACGGCGGAACTCCGCAGCCAGTGGCGCGAAGGAGTCAGAAGCCAGGAGGCGTTCGACGTCTGCCTCGTCCAACCCGATCTGGTGGACCAGCTTCGTCCAGCGGTCGCGTTGGGCTTCGGCGGCGATGGTCTCGTACTCGGCGGCCAACTGGGCGATGGACGACCAGTGCTCGTGCTCGGCCTCGATCATCTGGTGCGCCGACAGCTCGACACCGGAGCGTTTGAGGATGCCGTAGAGCACAGTCCGGGCGGTGACCTCTCCGTCCTGCGGCGGGGTGTGGGTGTCGTCCGGGTCGTCGAGTGCGACGTAGACAGTGTTCGATCGACGGCCACGGGTCATCGAGACGTACAGGTTCTCCCGGTTGGTGCGCTCCGAGGCGACCACGTGGGCGGTGTCGACCGTCATGCCCTGGGCCCGGTGCGCGGTGGTCGCATAGCCGAGGTCGACGCTCTCGCGGACGTAGGCCGCGGGCAGGACCACCGCACCCGCGCTTCTCTGGTCGAGGCGGGTGGCTAGGACGGAGCCGTCGGGCAGGACGTCAGTGATCCGCCAGCGATCGCCGTTGCGGACCCAGCCCCCTCGAAGCGACCGGAACTGCCGCTGGTTGCGGCGGGTGATGATCAGATCCCCGACCGACCCACGGTTGCCGTCAGCAAGCTCGACCTCGCGACCGGCTTCGGTCTCACCGGTAAGGATCCGCTCAGCGCGAGCTCGTTGATTGAGTCGGGTGACGGTGGCGGTGGCTTCGGTGACCAGAACGCTCGACAGCCCGGCCCGGATATCGGTGCGCCAGGCGTCGTAGGCGGCGTCGGTCATCTCGTCGGTGCCGCCGCTGTGGACACGGTCGTGGTGGAGGTAGATGCCGATCACGTCGGTGTCCCCTACCCGCAACGCAGCGGTGGCGGTGGCTTCCCAGTCATGGTCGAAGCGGAGGATCTCCACCAGTTCGGGGGTGTCATCCCGGGCGGCGGCGAGCATCGAGAACGCCCCACCAGCGTCGACGGACTGCAGTTGGGCCCAGTCCCCGACCAGGAGCACCTTCGCCCCTGCGTCGGCGACCAGACCGGTGATCCGGTCCAGCGTGTGCGTGCCGGCCAGCGTGGCTTCGTCGATGATCACCAACTGACCGCGGGCGAACTGGGCTCGGCCCCGGTCGTGCTCGTGGAGCCACTTGGCGGTGTTGTCACACACGATGCTCAGATCGTCAGCCAGAACCTGCGCTGCGGCAGCCGACGGAGCGAGCCCGACGACCGATCCGGGGCCATGGGTGGTGGTCCAGGCGGCATGCAAGGCACGCATCGCGGTCGTCTTCCCCGCCCCAGCCGGGCCAACCAAGAGGTCGACCTGCCGGCCTGAGGTGGCGATCTGGGCCAGCGCGTTCGCTTGCCCCTCGGACAGGTGGTGGCCAAGGACGTCGCGACTGGTGGCGCCCTCGACCGTGGCAAGATCGACTGCGGGTGCGGTCGCCGTGTTGGCGCGGACCAGGAGCCGGTCTTCGGCCGCGAGCAGGTCAGCGGAACTGAACACCACCGACTGGCGCGGCCGGAACCGACTCGAACCGTCAGCCCATCGGAAGGGTTCAGGGCTGGCCGCGAGCTCAGGTGGGGTGAGGCGAATGGATGCGCCGATGGCAGCGTCGACGATCAGGGCAACGACGGCCTCGCGGTCGCGGGCTGTGGCGAAGCGCCACTCCATCGTCTTCCTTGACGCCTCGGCCCACAGGTTCCAGTGCCGCCAGGTCGATCGCTTCTCCCCCACCACCGCCACCACCTGACGCCCGACCTCGGTAATCATGTCGAGCGGCACGTCTTCGGCGCGCAGCCCGATGCTGCCCGCATGGGCGAGAACCGAGTGCGCCCAGCCAGTCGGATCCGCACCCAGCAGACCTTGGGCTCGGTCACGCCACCCCGTCGTCAACTCAGCCAGTGAGTGCAGTTCCTTCTCGGGGCGGGTCGCGATTGTCGCCGTCGCTCGCAGTTCGATGATCGTCTTTGCCGATGGTCGCCGACCATACTCAGCGACGTACTCCTCAATCAGTCGGTCGGTCTCGATGTCGACATCACGGGAGCGGTTCGAGAACTCGCGGATCAGGTCGTCGCTTACGCCTGTGATCTCCAGTGCCTGGTTGCGGTCGGCGCCGCGGTCGCGGCGGTCCCAGGCGAGGCCGAGGCGTCGGGTGAGCAGGTCGGCCAGGACTGCGTTGTAGTGCTCGGAGATCGCGACCACGCTGCGGTGGATCGGGATCGAGTCGAGGCTGCGCCACTTCTGGTCGTAGACGGTGCGGACCTTGTTGGAGACGACCACGTGGGTGTGCAGTTGCGGGTCACCGCAGCGTGAGTCCCAGTGGTCGTATGCCGTCGCCGCCACGCCGGCGACCTCGTGCTGGGCGACGGCGCCGTTGCGGGCGTTAGCACCCGCCCTCGTGACAGCGATTTCACGCTCGAAGAACTCCAGCACCTCGGCTACGGCGTCGTGGTGGGCCTGCACAAGCTGCGTCTGCAGGTCAGCGTCCGCGAGTCCCCACAGCGCTGAGACTGACTTTGGGACGCTGAAGGTCAGGTCGAAGCCAGACACCGCAGTCTTCGGCCCCCGGGCTTCTTCCTCGTGGGTGATCCGGGCGACCACGTTCGCTCGTGTCTCCGCCGTCAACGCAAGGTCGAGCTCTGCGATGCGCTGGTCGATGCGCCCCTGCATCGACGGGTAGGTCGGATAGCCCCGTCCCAGTTGCTTCCCGGTGATCGGGTCGCGGCCGTGGACGAGGAGCAGTTCGAGTTGCGATGGCGTCACCTCCGCACCAACTGTCAGCTGGCCTGCCCCAAACTCGCGGACACCGGAGCCCAGCCAGACGCCTGGCGGCGTGCCGGCTTCGGCGTAGTACCGCGTCATCGGCGTACGCAACGCCCGGTTGCCGTCGCCCACGACGACGCTCTTGAGCAGGTAGTCGCACCCGTGTCCGGGGCTCATCTTCCGCAGCGACACCGTCACGACGCACCTCCTCGAAACGAAGGTGTGCCGGGTGTTCCGCCTCGCTGTGCCAGAGGTGTGACCGGATTGAGCAGCGGGCTGCGGAGCAGTCGATTTTCGGGCGATTGCGAGTGGCGGGCGCCGGCTGTGCACCTGATCAATGAGGTGCAGACAGGAGGAACGGATGTTGCGCAGATCACATTTCAATGGCTCAATGGTTGCAGGCGGTGAACTCGGTGGGACCGCTATCGGGGCGCCGTCTATTGCTCACCCGGGACTTTCTCGGTGGAGCAGTTGGACTCGGCCATGGTGAAATTCAGCAGAGCTTTCTCGGTCGCGACAGCAGGTCTCATGCTCGCCGCGGTGGCTGCCTGCGGCTCGGACAATGACACAGACTCCACGCCTACGCGGTCCCCAGGGGCCCGCGAAACGATCACCTCCCCCAGCCCGTCTCCGACTTCACCTGAGGATGAGGCGTCTGCCTCCGCGGTCGAGGCGGTGACCACGTACTACGCCACGATCGACTCGCTCCGCCAGGACCCTGAAGCTCCGATCAGCAACCTCGAAGCCGTGGCTGTGAGCACGCAACTCTCGGCACAGCAGAAGTTCCTGGCGAGCCAACGCAATGACGGGCTCTACCAAGTCGGCGACACCAAAGTCATCGAGACGAAGATCCAGTCGGTCAGTCTGGACAACTCTGATCCGTCAACGGGGCGGGTTCCCTCGGTGACCATCGATGTGTGTTGGGACGTCAGCGGCGCTGACCT
>DATCYH010000065.1:0-2345 GCA_036570405.1 Nocardioides sp. | reverse complement strand
CGGCGGCACCGGCCTGGGTCGCGCCCTGTGCGAACGCCTGGGCGAGGCCCGGTGACGAGGGCCGCATGTCGTGACCGACCACCACGGATCCAGCGCCGGTGACGGCGACGAAGGCACCACCGATGCGACGCGCGAGGAGCTCGTCGATCTGGTCGCCGACGGTGCCACGCACGTCGTACGCCTTGAAGATGGCCTGCAGGTTGGCCTGGTCGAGCGTCGTTGCATCGGGCATGGCAGGAGCCTAACCGCAGGCGGGTCCGGCGACACCCCAAGGGCTCGTCAACCTCACGGGTCTCGCCGCCAAGGTCGGGTCAGTCGCTGCTGATCGCGCGCAGGTGACCGCGACGGGTGGTGACCCGACCCGACTCCGCGGCCAGACCGGCCGGTGCCTCGGGCTCGCTGGCAGGCACTGGACGTGCGGCCTCCCGGACGGCGTCGGCCAGGGCCAGCAGGTCGTCGCTGCTCGGCTCCAGCGTGCTCGGGTCGGCAGCAAGACGCAGGACGTCCCAACCACGAGGAGCGCTGAGACGTTCGCTGTGCTGCTCGCACAGGTCGTAGGCGTGCGGCTCCGCATAGGTCGCGAGCGGACCGAGGACCGCCGTCTTGTCGGCGTACACATAGGTCAGCGTGTTGACCGCCTGGCGGCCACATGCGGTACGCGAGCAACGACGTGCGGGATTCACGGGGCAGACGCTACCCCGGTAGTGCCCGGCTGCGGATTAGGCTCACCGCATGAGCCTCTCGAGGCGCGATCGTCGCGACCACGGACTGCGCGGTCCGCAGATCCTGCCAGCCAAGACCCCGGGCGGGCTCCGGGCGCGGCCCCGGCCGACTCGCCGGGAGCGGTTCGACTCGCTGGTCCTCGGCATCGTCACCGAGATCGAGACCCGCTGGGAGAGGCACCTGGGCCTGCTGGAGTATGCCGTCGAGGACACTCCCCTGGTCCCGGACGACTGGGCGCCCGACAACGTGCCGCTCTCGTCGCTGATCCGGGGCACGGGTGGCCAGGCCTCTCGACTCGTCCTCTTCCGCCGGCCGATCGAGCAGCGATGCGGTTCGCGCGAGGAACTGGAGGCGATGGTGCTGATGATCGTCGTCGAGCAGATCGCAGAGCTCCTCGGCCTGGACGCGGAACAGGTGGATCCGCGCTACCGGGCCGAGGAGTAAGTCTGCGGGCCGAGCTTGCTTCGGGGTGTGCTGCTGGGGCCGGCTTGCCCGCTCAGCCGACCTGGCCCTCCAGCTCGACCTCGATCTCCATCTCCTTGCCACCGCGATCGACGGTCAGGGTGACCGTGTCGCCGGGGACGTGGGCGCGGATCGCGACGATCAGGCTGGGGCTGTCGGTGACGGCCCGCCCATCGAGTGCGGTGACGATGTCGTTCGCTTTCAGACCGGCCTCCTCGGCGGGCTGGCCCTTCATGACCTCGGCGATCTTGGCTCCACGACCCTCCTTGTCGCTCTGCACCTGGGCACCGATGACGGGGTACTGCGCCTTGCCGTTCTTGAGGATCTGGTCGGCGGTGGTGATCACCTGCTCGATCGGGATGGCGAAGCCGACGCCGATGTTGCCGGACTCCCCACCCAGGCCCCCGCCGGTGGTGGCGATGGCGGAGTTCACGCCGATCACCCGTCCCTCGAGGTCGACCAGCGGTCCGCCGGAGTTGCCGGGGTTGATCGCGGCGTCGGTCTGGACTGCGTTGATGTAGGACTGGTCGTCCTTGCTGTTCCCGGTGGTGACCGGACGGTTCAACGCGCTGACGATGCCGGACGTGACCGTGCTGTCGAGGCCCAGCGGTGAACCGATGGCGACCACCGTCTCACCGACGTTGAGGTCGGCCGAGGTGCCCAGGGAAGCGGGGGTGACGTCCTCGAGGCCCTCCACGTAGAGGATCGCCAGGTCGTAGACCGGGCTGCGGCCGACCACGGTGGCGTCGTGGCGCTTGCGCTTGTGGTCGACGATCTGGATCTTGCCGCCGTCGGCTGCGCCGGCGACCACGTGGTTGTTGGTGACCACGTGGCCTTCCTTGTCCAGGAAGAAGCCGGAGCCGGTGGCCCCTTCGCCGCTCGACTCGGCGATGATCTGCACGGTGCTGGGTAGCACGCTCTTGGCCACCGCCGCGACACTGCCGTCCTTGGGCAGTGGCGCATCGGTGACCGTGGTGACGTCCGCCAGACCACCGTTGGTGCGACCGGACGTGGTCGGGTCATTGGTCTTGTCGATCACCAGGGCGCCGAGTGCGCCACCCATCAGGCCGACGACCAGGGTCATTGCGCAGAGCACCGGCCAGAACCAACCGGGCAGCACCTTGGCGTCCCGGGCCCTGGTCACCGGTGGCTGCCCCGGG
>DATCYH010000064.1:0-11386 GCA_036570405.1 Nocardioides sp. | reverse complement strand
GGCCGCCACGCGAGCAGCCATCGCCACGTTGCGCCCGAACCAGTCGCCGTCACGCTCGATGGCGGTGCCCACGTGCATGCCCATCCGCACCGAGACCGGGAGCCCGCGCCGAGCGCTGTCGCCAAGTGCGGCGATGCGGCGCTGGATGCCAAGGGCGGTCGCGATGGCGTCGGCGGGATCGCCGAAGACCACCATGAAGCCGTCACCCTGTGACTTCACCACGTGCCCACGGTGGGCCGAGACCTGCTGGCGGATCAGTTTGTCGTGGCGCTCGAGGATCTTGATCCAGGCCGCGTCACCGTGCTGCTCGTTGAGCTCGGTCGAGCTCACGATGTCGGAGAAGAAGATGGTGATCGTCCCGTCGGGACCGGTCAGCTTGGCGATCTCGGAGCGGTCGGCCAGGGCGATGCCGGTGAGCTCCTCGATGGAGCTGGTCAGGAATCCGCCGACGCCCTGCTCGCGGACCTTGGCGGCGGTGTCGACCACGGTGCGCAGCGCATGGGTGGTGACGTGACTGGCCTGCCGGGCCAGGCTGCGGTTCGGCTGGTGCCCCGCGCGGAGACCGGTGCGAGGCCCGGTCCGACGCTCGGGGCGTTGCGCGGAGGCCAGCTCGTGCTGCGTGCGGCTCAGCTGCCGCCGGGTGGCCCGCAGACGCATCGTTGTCATCACCAGCAGGCCCACGACGACACCGAGCGCCACGGTCAACACGATCGGCAACGCGTCCACGCGCGGCAGCCTACGAGGTCGCGGTCGCGCGCAGGCGGAAGAGTCGGTTGCTGTCGCGTGGCACGCCTTCGCAGCTGCGTGCGGTGTCCCGATCGCAGGTGAACCGGCGCGACGTGTTCGACAGGCTCACACTGACCTTCGTCACGCTGCCGCGATGGAACGGCACGCTGAACGAGGCGTTGCCGCTGCTGTTCAACCGGATCGGCTTGCGCTGGGTCACGCTACCGGGGCGGTGCAGCACCAGGTAGGCACGCGTGCTGTAGGACGGAGCGTCGATGGTCACCCGCAGCCGCCACTTCGACGACAGCGCGGCGTGCGGCGCGATCGAGTAGGACTTCGAGGCGAGCTGCGGGATCCGGGTGCGCACCGTCCCCGTCGTCGGTCGCGACCAGGCCAGCGTCCAGGCCCCGGCAGTCCTCGCGGAGGGATAGTTGCGTCCCTCCGGATAGAACTTCGCCGGGATCGTGTTGCTGCCCGCGAAGCGCGACAGGTCGTCGGCCAGGCACGAGCCGTGCTTGGCCAGCGCTGCCTGGATGGCCTGGAAGGAGTAGACCCGGGTGGAGCGAGCCTCATGCCAGATCTCCTGCACGATGCCGGCACCGTAGGACTTCGTCAGGTGCTCGAAGAAGATCCAGTTGCCGTACCAACCGTCGGGGTGGTCCAGGGGCATCTGCTGCACGCGCAGGCTGCACATCGAGAGGTATTGACGGTTGTCGTTGATGTCGTCGTGGATCTGCTCCTCGATCCAGGTGGCGGTCCCCTCCATCAGCCACTGGTCCTCGGTGACGTCGGTGCTGAACTGCGAGAGGTGGAGGAACTCGTGGGCTAGGGTCACCTTCATCGAGTCGAGCGGCGGCGTCGCGAAGTCCTCGAAGTCGTCGTCGATCACCAGGAAGCCGGACAGCCGGCTGCCCCATCCCTCGGTCTCCGCATAGCCATAGATGCCCTGGGCGCCGGTGTCACCGAGGTAGACGTCGATCAGGCCGGACCTGTCCTCCGGCGCGAGATTGCCCCGGGTGCCGTCGCTGAGCGGCGGAAGGAAGCCGAGACCGTCGATCTCCTTGGTCCAGACGACCTCTGCCTCCTGGGCCACCCGCTCCACCTGGTCGGGTACGCCGTTGACGTTCTCGTCGGTGAGGTCGGGGCGGTGGTGCCCGCTGGCCGCCCAGTGGACACAGAAGTGCTCCGAGCAGTGGGCACG
The DNA here is from genome assembly GCA_036570405.1 of Nocardioides sp. Lineage (GTDB taxonomy): Bacteria > Actinomycetota > Actinomycetes > Propionibacteriales > Nocardioidaceae > Nocardioides. The sequence continues at coordinate 9,459 of DATCYH010000064.1, read as the reverse complement.
ATCCGCACCCACCGGATAGCTGACCGTGTCGGTCGGGCCCGGGCTGGAGGGCCGGCTGAGCAGTCGTCGAGCGCGGTCCTTCTCCGAGGCGGGAAGGTCGCCGAGGCTCTGGCGTACGTCGAGCAGCGCCAGCGTCACGTCGGTCGTCGGATCCGACTGTGACTCTGTGTCGGTGCTTGGGTCGGGGACCAGTCCGGGGGTGCCAGTTGCGGGTGTCCCAGCGAGCAGGTCCTCCGCGGTCTCGAGCGCCTCGAGGGCGACCGCGGCGGGGTCCGACGCGGCAGCACCCGGGGTGGCAGGCCCCGGGGTCGGGGTGGGCTCATCGGCCACGGACTGGAGCGGCACCACCAGTGCGGCGGCCAGGGCCAGACCGACCGTGGCGCGACCGATCACCCGAGCGAACGGACGACCGTTCGGACGAGCAGACGGTCGGGCGGGTAGGCCGGTGGGCGACACACGAATGGACACCACCGAAACCTACTAGCAGAACGCGCCCTGGCGGGCACGAACGCGCTCGCCTGTCACAATCATCACGCGATGAAGATTCCCACGATGACGCAGAAGACGGGCCCGACGACAAGCCTGGGCGCAGACACCGACGCGGCACGGCGTACAGCCCTTCGCCGGATGCAGGCAGTGGCCCTGGGGCTGCTGCTCTTCGCAGCCGTGGTCTATGTGCTCACCCATGGCCGGGAGGGTTGGCTCGGGTTCGTGAACGCCGGCGCTGAGGCCAGCATGGTCGGCGCGATCGCGGACTGGTTCGCGGTCACCGCGCTGTTCCGGCGCCCGCTCGGCCTGCCGATCCCGCACACCGGGCTGATCCCGCGTCGCAAGGACGAGCTCGGCAAGGGACTGGAGGAGTTCGTCGGTGAGAACTTCATGGCCGAGGACATCATCCGCGAGCGCGTGCTTGCAGCCGAGCCGACCCGGCGGATCGGGGCCTGGGCCGCGCACGAGGAGAACGCCCGCAAGGTGGTCGAGGAAGTCACCGAGATCGCCGCGGCCGCGCTGGGCCGCGTGCGCGAGGAACACATCGTCGAGGTCGTCGAGTCCGTGCTGGTGCCCCGGTTCCGCGAGGAGCCGATCTCGCCGATCCTCGGCACCTTCGTCACCGAGGCGGTGCGCGACGACCTGCACCACGGGCTGGTCGACCTCGCCCTCGAGGAACTGCACGGGTGGCTGAGCGAGAACCACGACACCTTCACCGAGGTTCTGGGGGAGCGGGCACCGACCTGGGTGCCGCTGCGGCTCAACGAAGTGGTGACCACCCGGATCCACGCAGAGGCCCTTCGGTGGATGGCCGACATCCGCTCCGACCCGAACCACCGGGCCCGCCATGCGCTCGACTCGATGCTGCGCCAGCTCGGCCAGGACCTGCTGTTCAACGACTCCACCCAGGAGCGCGCCGAGAACCTCAAGCTGCGTCTCCTGGACCACCCGCAGTTCGCCGCGACCGGGATCTCGCTGTGGAAGGCCCTGCGCAACGCCCTGCTCGCGGCCCTGCAGGACGACGCCGGTCCGCTGAAGAAGCGGCTCACCGACGAGCTCGTCACGGTCGCGCGACGGTTCCGCGACGACCCCGCCATGCAGCGTCGCCTCGACGAGCTCGCCGCGGACGCGGTGGTGTTCGGGGTCAACCGCTACGGCGCGGAGCTGACCACGGTGATCACCACCACCATCGAGCGCTGGGACGGCAAGGAGGCAGCCGAGCGGATCGAGCTGCACGTCGGGCGCGACCTGCAGTTCATCCGGATCAACGGGACGATCGTCGGTGGCCTGGTCGGCGTGCTGATCCACACCGTGTCGGTGCTCCTGCCCTGATCGCACAGCAGAGGCTGACTGGGACCCGAGCCGTACGCCGCGCAACAATGTGGCCATGAGCACCGACGTACCGATCCGCGACGAGTCCATCCGCCTGGGCCAGTTCCTCAAGCTCGCCAACCTGGTGGAGGACGGCGCCGAGGCCAAGGCCGTGATCGGTCAGGGCCTGGTCAGCGTCAACGGCGAGGTGGACACCCGCCGAGGGCGCCAGCTCGTGCTCGGCGATGTCATCGCGCTGGGCGGGGTCAGTGTCCGCGTCGCAGTGGAGGACCCGAACGCGGACGACGGCCTGCCCTGGTAGGGACAGGCCGTCGCGGACGGGTGGAGCTCAGGAGATCTTGAGCAGGTCCACCACGAAGATCAGCGTCTCGCCGGGCTTGATCACGCCACCGGCGCCGCGGTCGCCATAGCCAAGGTGCGACGGGATGACGAGTTGGCGGCGGCCGCCGACCTTCATCCCCTGCACACCGGTGTCCCAGCCCGAGATGACCTGGCCGATGCCGAGGCGGAACTGCAGCGGAGCGCCGCGGTTGTAGGACGCATCGAACTCCTCGCCGCTGGAGTGGGCAACGCCCACGTAGTGCACCGACACGGTGTCGCCGGCCTTGGCCTCGTCGCCGTCGCCCTCGGCGATGTCAGTGATCACCAGGTCCTTGGGGGGCTCGGGGTCGAAGAAGTCGATCTCGGGCTTCTCAGTGCTCACGCGGGTTTCTCCTCAGGTCTGGTGCAGGTAGTTGTCGAGCTGGTCACGCTCGAACTCGAGTTCGCCGATCCGGCTCTTGACCACATCGCCGATGGAGATGATGCCAGTCAGCACTCCGTCGGTGACCACGGGGACGTGGCGGATCCGGTGCTCGGTCATCAGCTGCATCAGGTCGGTCACCGGGCTGGTCGCCTCGCAGGTGCGCACGTCGGTGGTCATGATCGACTCGATGGTGGCCGAGAGCACTGCGGTGTCCTCGTGCAGGCGGCGTACGACGTCGCGCTCCGAGACGATCCCCTCGACCCGGCGCCCGTCACTGCTGACGATCAGCGCTCCCACGTTGTGCTCGGCCAACGCGTGGATCAGGTCTCGGACGGTGGCGTCCGGAGCGATGGTGACCACGTCCTGTCGGGGCTTGCCGCGCAACACGTCATGGATGTGCATGGGTCCTCCTGGGTGCAGTTGTGACACGCATCACGCTAGTGCCGCACTGCCGTGTTGAACAGGGCCTGTCCATCGGACACCCAACTGCTCAACCGGGCTGGTCAGCCCAGGGGAGGCTCGTCACCCTCGGTCGCGCGACGGCGCGAGCGCAGGTCGTGCACCGAACCACCACCGTCGCGGTCCAGGCCCTCGTTGACGGCCGCCGAGCCGAGGAACCCCAGGGCTGCCTCGTGCAGGTGCCCGTTGCTGGCCAGTGCGTTGCCACCGAAGGGACCCGCCGCCCCGTCGAGCGAGGTGAACGTGCCGCCGGCCTCGCGCACGATGATGTCGAGCGCGGCCATGTCATAGAGCTCGAGCTCGGGCTCGGCGGCCAGGTCCACGGCGCCCTCGGCCACCATCATGTAGGACCAGAAGTCGCCATACGCGCGGGTGCGCCAGCAGCGACGGGTCAGCGACAGGAAGTCCTCGAGACGCCCGCGCTCCTCCCAACCCGACAGCGAGGAATAGCTCAGCGAGGCATCCTCGAGACGGCGTACGTCCGAGGTGTGGATCGGCTGGGCCTTCAGCAACGAGCGACCGGTCCACGCGCCGTTGCCCTTGGAGGCCCACCAGCGGCGCTGGAGCAACGGCGCCGAGACGACGCCGAGCACGACCTCGTCGTCGACGACCAAGGAGATCAGGGTGGCCCAGACCGGTACGCCGCGGACGAAGTTCTTGGTGCCGTCGATCGGGTCCACGACCCAGCGACGCTGGCTGTGCCCCGTGGTGCCCTGCTCCTCGCCGACGACCGCGTCGCGGGAGCGGACCCGCGACAGGGTGCGTCGGATGCTCTCCTCGACGGCCTGGTCCGCATCGGTGACCGGGGTCAGGTCGGGCTTGCTCATCACGTGCAGGTCGAGGGCCTTGAACCGCGCCTGGGTCAGGGAATCCGCGTCGTCGGCCAGCACGTGGGCCAGCCGCAGGTCGTCGGTGTAGTCGATCGGCATGAGCACAGGCTATTCCTTCCGCTCCCGCTAGGCTTCGCCCCATGGAGTTGAACGGACTGCCGGTCCACCCTCTCATCGTGCACTTGGCGGTCGTCATGATCCCGGTCGCGGCGGTGTTGGCCGCCCTCTACAGCGTCGTCAGGTGGCGCTGGGCGCTGCGCTGGCCGATGGTCGGTACGTCGTTCGCGGCGCTCGGCTCGGTGGTGCTCGCGTGGTATTCGGGCAAGGACCTGCTGGAGCGCAAACCGGAGCTGGAGCAGATCATCCAGCCGCACCAGGAGCGCGCGGACATCCTGTTCTGGGTGACCATCGTCTTCGTGGCGATCGTGCTCCTCGCGGCCTTCCTGATGGGCGGCCCGTCGGGGCTGATCTCCGGCAAGGGCGCACGGGTGCGTCGACCGCACATCGTCGAGTGGACCCTGGTCAGCCTGCTGGTGATCTTCGCGCTGATCCTGATCTCGATGACCTTCGCCACCGGCGAGCAGGGCGCCCGGCTGGTCTGGGCCTGATCTGCCGACCGTCCCCGATCAGGGGGACTGGTCCGGGGCTCCCTCACGCGAGGCGAGCAGGCGGCGGAACGACTCGACGCGTTCGGGGTCGACATCGCCGTCGGTCATCGCCACGTCGAGCCCGCACTCCGGCTCGTCCTCGCCGTGCGTGCACCCCCGCGGGCAGTCCTCGGTCATCTCGTCGAGGTCGGGGAAGGCCTCGATCAGGTTCTCCGGCTGCACGTGGGCGAGCCCGAAGGACCGGATGCCCGGGGTGTCGATGATCCAGCCGTCGTCGCCGGGCAGCGGCAGCATGTAGGCCGAGGTGGAGGTGTGCCGGCCGCGCCCGGTGACCGAGTTGACCACACCCACCTCGCGCTGGGCGCTCGGGACGAGGGCGTTGACCAGGGTGGACTTGCCGACGCCGCTGTGACCGACCAGGACGCTGGTCTTCCCGGCGAGCACCTGGCGCACGGGCTCGACGTCCCCGCCGCGGTGGGTGACCACCCAGGGCACGCCCAACGAGCGGTAGGTGGACAGCAGGGTCTCCGGATCGGCCAGGTCGGACTTGGTCAGGCACAGGATCGGCTGCATGCCTGCGTCGTACGCCGCGACCAGGGCTCGATCGATCAGCCGCGGCCTCGGCTCGGGGTCGGCCAGTGCGGCGACCACGACGAGCTGGGAGGCGTTGGAGACGATCACCCGTTCGACCGGGTCGTCGTCGTCGGCAGTGCGGCGCAGGGTGGTGGAGCGCTGGTTGACCTCCACGATCCGGGCCAGGCTTCCGTCGGCGCCGGAGACGTCCCCGACCACTCGCACCGAGTCGCCCACCACGACGCCCTTGCGACCCAGCGGGCGCGACTTCATCGCCATCACCTTGCGACCGTCGTAGCGCAGGGTGAACCGGCCCCGGTCCACGGTCACCACGACGGCATCGACGGCATCCTCATGGGCGGGACGATCCTTGGTGCGGGGGCGGGTACGCCGCCGCGGCCGGTCGTAGTGCTCGATGTCGTGCTCGTGGTAGCGACCGCTCATCCGGCTGTGCCTCCCGTGGTGCCGGCGCTCACCGCAGGCCCGACCAGAACTCGGCGAAGTCGGGGAACGTCTTGGCGGTCGTCGCGATGTTCTCGACGAGCACGTCATCGACCGCGGCCGCGATGATCACCCCGGCGTGCGCCATCCGGTGGTCGGCATAGGTGCGGAAGACGCCGCCGTGCAGCGGAGCGGGCTTGATCGACAAGCCGTCGTCGTGCTCGGTGACCTCGGCGCCCAGGTTGCCCAGCTCGGTGGCCAGGGCGGCGAGCCGGTCGGTCTCGTGGGCGCGGATGTGCGCTACCCCGCGCAGGTGTGACGGTGAGTCGGCCAGCGCGCAGAGCGCGGCGACGCACGGCGTCAGCTCGCCCACGTCGTGCAGGTCGATGTCGATGCCCTGTAGCCGCTCCGGACCCTTCACCGTCAGGCCGTCGTCGTCCAGCGCGACGCTGCAACCCATCCGGGTGAGGATCTCGCGCAGCTCGTTGCCGGCCTGGTGGGTCTCGGCGGGCCAGTCACGAACGGTCACCGACCCACCGGTGACGGCGGCCAGGGCCAGGAAGGGGGCGGAGTTGGAGAGATCCGGCTCGATCTCGTGGTCCACCGGCGCGATCGGGCCCGGCGCGACGGTCCACCGGTTGGCGTCCGAGTCGTCGACGTCCACGCCGTGCTGGCGCAGCATCGCCACCGTCATCTCGATGTGGGGAAGCGATGGCACGGGCTTGCCGTCGTGGCGTACGTCGAGGCCCTGGTCGTAGCGGGCGCCGGCGAGGAGCAGCGCCGAGACGAACTGCGAGGACGCGGAGGCGTCGATGACCACGGCACCACCCTGCACCGAGCCCGACCCGGTGACCGCGAACGGGAGACGATCACCCTCGCTCACCTCCATCCCCAGCGAGCGTAGGGCGGTGAGGATCTCCCCGACCGGCCGGTTGCGCATGTGCGCGTCGCCGTCGAAGGCGATGGTGCCGGTGGAGAGGCCGGCCAGCGGGGGCACGAACCGCATCACGGTCCCGGCCAGACCACAGTCGACGGCTGCGTCCCGGTCGAAGGCGCCGGGGGTGACGGCCCAGTCGTCACCGGAGGTGTCCACGTCGGCGCCGAGCGAGGTCAGCGCTTGTGCCATCAGCAAGGTGTCACGCGAGCGCAGGGCACGGCGTACGACGCAGCGACCTTCGGCCAGTGCGGCCAGGACCAGGGCTCGGTTGGTCAGTGACTTCGATCCCGGCAGCGAGACGGTGACGTCGACGGGCGCGGCGAAGCGCGGGGCGGGCCAAGGGTCGGCAAGAGGGATGGTCACAGCACGAAGGGTATCGGCCCCGCGACTTCACGGCAGCAGGGCGGATTTCCAGCTGGCGCTGTTGTTGCTGGTGTCCGCGTCGGTGAAGTTGTCGGCGGCCACGGTGGCGCGGATCCGGGTGAAGACTTCGAGGACCAGGTCGATCCGCACCGAGGGGTCGTCGGCCGTGACGGGACAGGTGAACTTCGTGGTGAGGCCGACCCGGTCGCACTTCTTCGAGATACGGCCGAAAGCGAGCAGGTTGCTGTCGATCGTGATCGTGGCTCGTCCGTTGGGCGGGTAGCCACTCGTGGTGATGTCCAGGCGGGTGCCGAAGGTGTGGCGCGTCTTGGCAATCGCCAGCGTCAGGTCGTGGGTGGCCGGCGGTTCGGTGGGCGTCGGCGCGGTCGGAGACGGATCCGGGCCGGGTGGGGTGTCGGTGGGCGTTGGGCTGGCCTCGGTCGGCGATGGATCGGTCGGTGTCGGGTCGGTTGGTCCCGGGTCACTCGGCGTCGGATCGGTCGCGGGGGAGTCGGTCGCGGGGGAATCAGCTGGGGCCGTAGGCGCCGGCACCGGGCCTGCGGGTGGTGCGAGCAGCGGCGCGGGCACCGGTGCCTCGGAGAGCGGGCTGGGGGACGGCGAGGCCGGTGGCGCGGTGGGGTCAGCGTCCGTGGCTGGATCTGTGACTTGCTCCGCTGTCTCGCCGGGAGCCGGCTCCGCGGTGCGCACGATGCCGGCAGGGGGCGAGGTGGCGGTCGGCGAAGAGTCTCCGCTCCAGGTGACGGCGACGACGCTCACTCCGGCGACCGCGGTGACGGCGGCGACCGAGCCGACGGCGGCGGCCTGCGTGTTGGCCAGCACGAGATCCTTCGCCCGGCCGAACAGCAGCAGCAGACCGCCCTTGGCGGCGAGCGTGCCACTCGCGCCGGCAAGGTAGGTGGTCCCGGCCACGCTGCCGAGCAGCAACGGAGCCAGCAGGGCGCCGAGATTGGAGTTCACCTCGGTCAGCTCGAGATAGATCGCCATGCACGGTCGGCACTCGTCGAGGTGCTTCTCGACCTTGCCGGCGTCGCGCTTGGAGAGCCCGTTGCGGACATAGCCGCCCAGGTGTTCGTGCGTCCAGCGGCACTGCGCGTCCTCCAGCTCCACGGCGTGCGAGTTGAGGAACGCCTGGCGCAGACCTTCACGTGCGCGATAGGCGAGCGCGGAGACCGAGTTGGCGCTCATCCCGAGCAGTGTGGCGACCTCGGCCGGCTTGTGGCCCTCGACCTCGGTGTGCCAGAGCACCAGCTGCCAGCGCTCGGGCAGGGAGGCGAACGCCTTGGCCGCGGCCGCGTTCTCGAAGCCCTCGACGGCGGTGTCGCGGAACGGCACGCCGGGATCGAAGGGCTCGAGGTCGCCGGTGGTGTGCAGCTTGCTCGTGGAGCGGATGCGATCGATGTGCAGACGGCGTACGGCGGTCAGCAGGTAGGCGCGGAAGGCCAGGTCGGGCCCGCCACCGTCCTGGAGCACCTTGAGCACCTTGGCGAACGCATCCGAGACCAGGTCATCGGCATCGGAGTGGTTGGTCAGCTGCCTGGCCAACCGGCGCGCGGCGTCGACGTGTCGCTCGAAGAGGTCGCCATATGCGGACAGGTCACCACCCCGGACGGCCGAGATGAGCTCGGCATCGCCCGGACCGTCTATCTCGGTAAGCGTGGTGGTCACAGAGCACCAACGATCAAGTGGGCAAAAGATGACGCTTTGTCAATCATTCGTGGGCGAGGTACCCGAGGTGCCCGAAAAGAATTCCTAGGAATCGCGTCATGGTTCCCACCCGGGCCCGTTCCATTGCTGCACGTGGGAGCACGACACCGAGGGGAGCAGCCGTGGGTTTCTTTGCGACAAGATCGCGAAAGGACGACACGGCGGGTCCCGAGGCAGGGAAGGAACTGCAGGAGAGCGTACGGCGGGGGTTGCCGGCGCACTTCGAAGCAGTGGGGGAGGCCCTAGCCTCGGGATCGGGCTCCATCGACGCATGTGAGCTGGCCGGGAGCAGGCTCGCGCAGGACGGTGCGTCGCTCGACGACGCCCTCGAGGCGCTGAACCGGACGGTGCTCGCGGTGTCGGGCTCGGAGCCGGCTTTTGCCGACGTACGCGCACTCTCGATGGCGTGGAGCGAGTCGACGCTCGCCTATCTGCACCAGCTCAGCTGCGAGGACCCGCTGACCGGGCTTGCCAGCCTGGCCCACATCAGAAGTCGGCTCAGCGAGCTCTATCGCGGCGCCCGCGCGGCAGATGAGACCCATGCACTGGTCGTCCTCGACCTGCCGAACGACCCCGTTGGCGGCGACTCCTTCACCCGCGCAATGCGCCTGGTCCGGCTCGGCGAGGTGGCCCGCACGGTCTTCGCCGGCTCGGAGACGATCGGACGATCGGGCAGCCACCGGGTCGTGGTGATCGCCGAGCGCGACGCACGCCTCGGCAGGCGGGTCGCGCTGCTGCGCAAGCTGGTGTCGTCGGAGCCGACGCGGCTCTGGATCGAGGGACTGCCGCAGACCGACGAGGCCGCGGCCCTCCTGCTCGACGAGCTCTGCCGACGCTGACCCGCGCGGACGCGGCAGCACCTCTAGGCTGTGTCACATGTGCGGTCGTTATGCATCCTCACGCCAGCCCGAGGACCTGATCGAGGAGTTCGAGGTCGAGGAGGCACTGATCCCAGCG
>DATCYH010000063.1:0-2187 GCA_036570405.1 Nocardioides sp. | reverse complement strand
GCTGGACGCCGCCGAGGTGCTCTTCCATGCGCCTCGGATTCAAGCGGTCGGCATGGATGCCATTCGCGAGGCCGCAGGGATGGCGCTGAAGCAGATCCATGGACTCTTCGCGACGAAGGAGGAGCTGGTCATTGCGGTGCTGCGCCGACGCGATCAGCGGTGGCGAGCCAGCTTGGCCGACCATGTCGAGAGCCACGACGACCCTCGTGAACGCGTGCTGTCGGTCTTCGACTGGCTCGAGCAGTGGTTTGCCGAGCCGGGCTTCCGCGGCTGCGCGTGGATCAACGCGTACGGCGAGCTGGGCGGCATCTCGCCGCCGGTCCTGGCCGAGGTGCGCGCACACAAGCACGCTTTCCACCAACAGGTCACCGCGTGGGTCGAGAGCGCTTCACCGATGCCAGCCGAGCCGGTGTTCCTGATCGCCGAGGGCGCGATCGTAACTGCCTCCACCACCGGAGACGCCTCGGCCGCGCGATCCGCTCGAACGGCCGTGGAGGCCCTCATCGGCTGACGCTGCCGCCCGTCCTGGGCGCCTGTGATCACCGCTACGCAACCGGCGCGCATGGGAGCCGCCCGGAGTGGGTACTTTTGCAGATCATTGCAATGCAGATTTGTGCACACCCATTTCATGGGCAACCCGCCCGGATCTGGCGCACACTTGTCACCAAGGGAATCGATTCCCGTCGATTGTGGGGAGAACCAAGATCATGAACGCATTCACCCGAAGGCTTGCGACCTTGGTGGTTGCAGTGGGCCTGGGTGCAGGTGCTTTCGCTGCCACCGGTGCACCGGCCCAAGCGGCCATTGACACCAGCTGGGGCCGCGGCGCCGTCGCTCCGACCGACACCACGTCGACCCAGTCGACCGACGGAACCCAGGAGCTGGACACCAGCTGGGGCCGTGGCTTCACCGCCGACCAACCGATCGTCGCGATGCGGGCAGACACCAGCTGGGGTCGCGGCTGATTCACGATCCGTCCCTGACGGACCCACAGGCCTGAGACGAAGGACCAGACCACCCCCCCACATGTTCGGGTCCCTGTGCCATCCCCCCGGCCCGTCTCAGTCAAAACGAGGGCAGCGACCGTCGGTCGCTGCCCTCGTTTGCGTTCTGCGCCTCTACGGACGCATCGATGGGCTGCTCAGTCCTTGCGGCCGCGGGCACGCGGCTCCTGCAGCCCCATCCGATAGCCGAGCTGGAATCGGGTCTCGGCGTCATACTCGCGCTTGAGGTCGGCCACATAACCTGCATAGGTGCGCGGGCTGACCCCGAGACGCTTGGCGCAGGTGGCGTCGGAGTGCCCCTCGATCAGCATCCGGATCGCCATCGCACGCTGCTCCTCGGCGATGCTGTTGAGCGTGCTGGACTCCTGGCTCTCGAACGGCCGGCCACGCTCCCAGAACCGCTCGAAGATGTCGACCAGGTAGGCGACCAGGTCGAGGTCGCGGATGGCCAGGGCCACGTTCAGGTCATCACCGGAGGGGATGATGGCGACCTCGCGGTCCACCACGATCAACCGGTTGAAGAACTCGTCGAGGGTGCGCACCTCGGCGCCCTCCTTGGCCACGCGGGCGACATACGCGCGAGTGAGCCGTGAGCGTCGCGCAGCGTGCTGGTAGATCGTCCGGAGCGACACTCCGCGCTGCAGTGCGGCCGCGTCACGCTGGGCGGCCTCCTTGATGTCCGAGCCGGCGCGATCGGCCTCGGGCTGGGCGGTGAGCAGCTCCCGCTTGGCGCTCGGCACGACGTCGGCCAGGAAGCGGTCGATCTGGTCGCCGCGCAGCCGCGTCACCGGCCCGTCCTCGGTCGAGGGCGAGCGTCGGAAGATCTGGCCCAGGTCGCTGAACGAGTTGGCCCAGTGGCTCGACTCCGAGATCAGCTGCGCACCTTGCTGCCCCAGTGGCGCCACCACCGACGACTGCACCGAGTGCGGGTCCACCGCGATGTAGCGCTCACCGTCACGGTGCAGCAGGCCCAGGTCGACCAGCAGGCCCGTGGCCAGCGGGTCGGAGGTGACGACCGGGTCGTCGACCGGTACGCCGTTGGCCGAGGCGACCTGTTCATAGACCTTGATGCCGGCAGAGTCGAGGAGTGCGCGACGCTGCGGACTTGTTGCTCCATCCACGGCAGAGACCCCCTTCAGGCTCTCACTGACCCCCGACGCCCTTGGCGCGTCAGCGGCGATTA
>DATCYH010000062.1:0-9796 GCA_036570405.1 Nocardioides sp. | reverse complement strand
GGCGCTGAGCGCTGCGTTCATCGTACGACGGAAGCAGCACGCTGTAGTGCGGCATTGCGAACGTCGGCAGCAGCTCGAAGCCTGACGCCGCAAGCTCCGCGACCAAGACGCGCGCATACCTGCTCCGAGTCCGGAGGCGAGGACCGGAGAGAATCGCGTCGAGGTTCCACCCAGCGACCGTCACCTCCGCCGAGATCGCCACCAGTGGTTCGCCCTGCCAGGAGTACCGGCTCCGGGTGGCATCCGCGTTGCGTAGGAGCCCGTCGATGGTGAGGGGCCAGCCCCGGACGACGAGATCCGCCGAACCATCGATCACCTCCCGGCGCAGATAGGCGTCGATGGCCTCCAGCACGGTTCCGGCTCAGGCGCCGAGCTTGGATCCGATGGACGCCACAGCGGCGGTCGGCGTGGGTTGGGCCGCGCGGGCCAGCAGGTCAAGCCTCTCGGCGACCGATTCCGCTTGACCCGGCATCAGATGGCCGTAGCGGTCGAGCGTGAGCGAGGCGGACGCGTGTCCGAGCATGTGCTGCAGGACCTTGATGTCGGCGCCTGCGGCGATGGCAAGCGACGCACACGTGTGTCGCAGATCGTGGATCCGCAACGGCTCAAGCCCCGCCTGCCTGACCGCCGGCAGCCAGACCCGCTTGCGGAAGTTCTCGAGGTGGAGGTAGCCGCCGTGGGGCGCTGGGAACACGAGAGCGTCGGCGTCGGCCTCGGCTCGCAGGTGCAGCTCCAACTCGTCCGCGACCATGCGGGGTAGAGCAACCGATCGCCGACCTGCGGCGCTCTTCGGTGGGGAGGCCACATAGCGACCGTCGGTGTACTGCACCTGCTCTGTCACCGTGATCGTGCGCCGGAGGAGGTCGACGTGGGAGCGTCGAAGGGCGATGAGCTCGCCGGCCCGAAGGCCTGTGTAGGCAGCCACGTAGACGAGAGCGCGGTAGCGCTCGTCGACCGAGGCAGTGAGTGTGGCCACCTGATCATGGGTGAGGAAGCGCATCGGCTGGGGTTCGATTCGTGGTGGCTTTACGCCGCGCAGAGGGTTGCGGCCGATCAGCTCGTCGTCGACCGCTGCGGCCAAGACCCGGTTGAGCGTCCGGTAGGCCTGAGCGACGGTGGCGGCAGCGATCGGCTTGCCGCCACGGCCCTCCTTGGCTGTGACGTCGGAGAGCCAGGCGCGCAGCATCGAGGGGGTGATCTTGCCCAGCTCATGGTCGCCCAGCGTCGGCAGGATGTGGTTGCGTAGGTTGACGTCGTAGGTCTTGCGGGTCTTTGCCCGCAGGTGGACCACCGTGCGCTGCCACTCGGCTGCCCAAGATGTGAGGGTCACCCGCCCAGCCCGGGGATCGATCCAGACCCCACTGTCGATGGCTGCGTGGTGGGCCCGCTCGTAGCGCTCCGCCTCCTTCTTGGTGCGGAACGTTCGTGACCGCTCCTTGCCATCGGTTCCGCGCAGACGAACCTCGTAGCGAGCCTCGCCGGCTCTGGTCATGCGCTTGTCGATCATGAGCCCTGCTCCTTCGTACGGCGGCGACCGGTCGGTGCCGTCTTCCGCCGCTCAGTGTCGCCGGGGGTCGCCTCAGCCTGGCCGAGCTCCTCGAGCGTGGCGGCGAGGCGGGCGAGAACTTCGCGGGCGGCGGTGAGGTCGCCGAACTGCTGGCGTAGTAGCAGCTGTGCGCGGAGTGCGGCGGGTCCGGCGAGTCGTGGGTGGATGTCTTCTTGGACGGGGCCGCGGTTCTCCATGGTGCCGTCCTCGGCGATGGTCACTCGGTGCGCGGGTGATGGCCAGGAGAGGAGGTACTGCTCCCAGGTGGCGAGGTTCTCGTCGGTGCCGATGACGACGTCGAAGAGCTCGAGGGGTTCGAGGCCCTCGGGTCCTGCGTCGGGGGTTGAGACGACGTGGTTGTCCCAGACCGACGGCGGGGTGAGGAAGAACCCGATGGGTAGGTCGAAGGCGCGGGCGAACGCGACGAGCTCGTCGGCGGTGATCTCGCGGATGCGGCCTCCGTCGACGGAGCGTTCGAGGGCGGACCAGCTGGCGGGTGAGAGTCGGGCTCCGAGGTAGGGCGCGCATGCCTCTGCGGCTTGGTCTTGGGTCCAGCTGCGCAGCATGCGGGCCTTGGAGATGTTGTGGGCGACGATCTGGTTCGGCGTCCATGCGGGCTGCTCGGCTGCTCGACGCTTCTTCGCCATGCCCACCATCGTAATCAACACGCGGGTGGCCTCGTCAACGTTCCCATTGCATGTTGGCGGCTGCCGGGTTACTCTGTCGCCCCCCAGAGCACCCTGCGGTGGGGTTGAGTGGGTTACCGGGAGGCCATCATGGCTGAACGTCCGGAGTTCCTGACCGTTCCCGAGGTGATGGAACGGCTGCGGCTGGGCCGCACGACGGTGTACGAGCAGGCCCGCCTGTACCTGGCGACCGGCGGGGCCGAGGGGATCCCGTGCCGCCGCTTCGGGCGTTCGCTGCGGTTCCCGGCCGCGGCGTTCGACACCACGGAACCGGTGGCTGCCGACCACCGCGTTGAGGCCATCGAGGCGCCGCGTCGACCTGCTGCCAGCGAGCTCTTCAGCGGCCGCCACCCGGCTCGTCGAGCCCGCCGCTCCTCGGCCTCGGCCGTGCAGTCCTCGCTTCCCTTCGCGGACTGACGTGCCGACTCCCACGTCGTTCCAGGGGACCCAGCCCGAGAACTGTGACGCACTTGCACCTGCCGTGCTGTGCCGGATCGTCCGCTCAGCGGATCGACCGGGGGGCGACGCGTGCTGAGCCTGGGCAAGCTGGCGCCGGGGCAGCAGCAGTACTACGTCGACACCGTCGCCCGCGGCGCGGAGGAGTACTACACCGGCGCAAAGGAGGCGCCTGGCCAGTGGGTCGGGGCCGCCGCTGGGCGGCTCGGGCTGGAGGGCGAGGTCGACGCTGAGGTGCTGGCGAACGTGCTGGGGCACGTCGACCCGACAGGCACCTACCGGTTGACGGCAGCGCGTTCGGTGCCGACGGTTGCCGGGTTCGATGTGACGTTCTGTGCGCCGAAGTCGGTGAGCCTTCTGTTCGCGCTCGGCGAGCCCGAGGTTTCCAATGAGGTGCGCAATGCTGCTGACGCGGCGATCAGCGCCTCGCTGCCGGTGCTGGAGCAGGCGGCGTGTCGTGTCCGGCGTGGGAAGGGCGGGCACACGGTCCTCGACGGGGACGGGTTCGTCGCCGCGGCGTTTCGGCACCGCACGTCACGGGCTGGTGATCCGCACCTGCACACTCACGTTGTCGTCGCCAACCTCGCGCACGCGCCGACCGATGACCGGTGGACGGCGTTGGATGCGAGGCCCCTGTACTCCTGGTTGTCGCCCGTCGGACACCTCTACGAGGCGCACCTGCGGTGGGAGCTGACCCGCAGGCTCGGCGTCGAGTGGGGAGAGGTCCGCAACGGCATCGCCGATGTCGCCGGGATCGATCGGTCGATGCTGAGGGAGTTCTCGACCCGCCGTCGGGCGATCGAGGCGCACCTCGACGAGCATGGCCAGCAGGGAGCCAGGGCCGCTCAGGTCGCCACGTACGCCACGCGTCGAGCCAAGGATGCAGACCTCGATCCGGCCGGGCTCCTTCCGGGCTGGTGGAAGCGCGCTGATGCGCTCGGGCTCGACGCTGAGCTCCTCACAGCGGTCATCGATCGTGCTACCGCCATCGAGCCACCAGCGGTGGGCAGCGTCGAGGCTGACCGGCTGTACCGGTGGTTGGCCAGCCCGGAGGGGTTGACGGCGTCGGTCAGCACATTCGGCCAGCGCGATGTCATCAAGGCGATCTGCAACGCCCTGCCGGCCGGTGGCCGGGTTGAGCAGGTCCTCGATCTCGTCGACGGGTTCCTGCGCTCCGAGCACGTCCTCGCTGTCCGCGTCGATGACCGGGCGGCGGTCATCCACCGCACCGACGGGGCTGTGATCGCGGCCGGGACCGATGAGTGCCGCTGGACGACTCCGGAGATGCTCGAGACCGAAACTCGTCTCCTCACCTCCGCGCTTCAACGGCGAGCCAGCGGAACAGGCGTAGCCACCAGCACCGGCATCGACGCTGCCATCACCTCGCGGTCGCTGGCCCGCGAGCAGGAGCGGATGGTGCGCATGATCTGCTCGTCGGGCGATGGTGTGGAGATCGTCGAAGGTGTGGCCGGCGCCGGGAAGACCTTCGCGCTTGCCGCGGCCCGCGAGGCGTGGGAGGCATCGGGCTACCGGGTGATCGGTTGCTCGCTCGCCGCCCGGGCGGCCAAGCAGCTCCAAGACGACGCCGGTATCCCGGCTTCGACGATCGAGCGCCTACTCGCCGGCATCGACCGGCACACGACGGCACTCGACGCCACGACCGTTCTCGTCGTAGACGAGGCCGCGATGGTCGGTACCCGCAAGCTCGGCCGGCTCCTCGCCCACGCCGAGAGGGCCGGGGCGAAGGTCGTGCTCGTCGGAGACCCCTGCCAGCTCCCGGAGATCGAAGCGGGTGGCACCTTCCGCGGCCTACAAGATCGCCTCGGTGGCAGTCACCTCGGCGACAACCGCCGCCAGGTCGACGAGTGGGGGCGAGCGACCCTCGCACAGCTCCGATCCGGTGACCCGGATCGAGCCATCGACGACTACGTCGGTCACGACCGCGTCCACCAGGCCAGCACTGACGGCGGCGTACGGGACCGGCTGGTGGATGAGTGGATGAACGCCCGTGTGGGCGGCGAGGACGCGTTGATGGTCGCTGCTCGCCTGGCGGATGTGGATGACCTCAACCGCCGGGCCCGGTACGTGCTGTGGGACGAGGGCTACCTCGGCGACGACGGCGTTGTCCTCGCCGGTCGGCCCTTCGCGGAGGGCGATGAGGTCCTCGCCTTGCGCAACGACTATCGGCTTGGCCTGCTCAACGGGACCAGGGCGGCCGTCGAACAGATCGACACCACCCGCCACGAGATGACCCTCGCCGCCACCACCGGTGAGCGGCTCACGGTGCCGTTCGCTTACGCCGAGGGCGGGCACCTCACCCACGGCTACGCGACAACCGTTCACAAGGCCCAGGGCACCACCGTCGATCGCTGCTTCGTCCTCGTCGACGACACCATGACCCGCGAGCACGCCTACACCGCCCTCTCACGCGGCCGCCACGGCAACGAGCTGTTCGTCGTCGCCCAGGACCAGCGCGTCGAGGAGCGTCACGCCAACGAGATCGACTTCGATCCCCTCGACGCCGTACGACGCGCCCTCGGACACAGTGCCGGCAAGCACCTAGCCATCGACAAAATCGACCCGCCGACCACCCCGCTCGACCAGCTCCGCCGAGAGCGCGCAGCCATCCACAGCCGTGTCGGAGACGGCCCGCCTGATCCGTCGTGGGAGTACCGGGACCTGTCCAGAGCACTCAGCCGGGAGAAGCAGTCCCTCAAGGGCGCCCGGTGGCGCCTCGACCTCGCCCACAAGAAGCTCCACGATCTCGGCCCGCTCGGCCGTCGCGTCCACCGGGCCGAGCGCCGCGACCTCGATCAGCGCATCGCCGGGTTCGAGGCCGACATCGCCCGGCACGAATCGGCCGCCGCCGACATCGAGGCGAAGCTCACCGAGCTCACACCAGACATGCTGACCAGGAGCGCCTGGGAACGACAGAACACCGCAGACCTGAACCGCCTCGACACCCTGGACCGCCAGATCGACCTCACCCAACGCCTCGACCGCGTCGCAACCCGAGAACTCGAACGCGGCATCGAACAAGGCATCAGCCTCGAGCTGTAGGCCGCTGGAATGCGGCCGTGATCACCAGGCACCCCGGGTGCGGCTCGAGGCCGCTCGCCTGTCGCAACTCCAACTCGACGAGCGCATCGGTAGCGACGGCGGATGCGTCAGCCGCTGCCAGGCAGGGTCAATTACTCCACCAAGGTCCTCGCGGAGCATCAGCCATAGGCAGCTCCGACGACGATTATCACTCCCACTAGAGCGAATAAGGCCAGGCTGACATCACGCCCAATGCGTTGACCGGTCGTACGAACAGCAAGAAGATCCTCGCGCTTAAGCCATACACCAATCATTACTAGAATGATCAACAGGCCAATCGCAGTTCTCATCAGCCGAGCCTTCCCGATGCCTCATTGCCCAGCTATTGCAAGCAGGCACAGATCAACAGCCAGCGCCGTGCTTAATCCGCCGGAGCCTACCCCGCTGTCGTCAACGCCACCGCCAACACAACCGCCCGTGGAATAGGCGAGGCCCGATAGACAATCCCAAACTGGCGCCGGAACACGAGCGCGGTCGCGCCCTGGCCACCTTGGATCACGGTCGAGGGTCTCTCCTCTACAGACGTCGAACATCTGCAGAATGGCGAGGCCCTTGGCCGCGTAGGTGGACCCCTATCCGAAACGGGCCACCTCACCCGCCTCCTCCACGCTCAGTCGCGGAGAGCCTGATATACCAGGTGGTGCCCTGCGCCCTCGGCCGTGACCGGGGTCCGAGCACAAAGAAGGAAGCAAGACGGGCGCAACAACGCTGATCTTTCAAGAGTACGGCGGGTTCCGGGAAGAGCACAGCACCAGTTATGGCGCGGGCCCGACCGTGGCGTAGGTAGGGCTGGCAGGTCCGGGGTGGCTCATCGTGGGTGAGCCCTCGTTAGCGCTCACTACCTCGAACGATTATCAGGAAGATCAATGCTGCTCCAACGCCAGGGATGGCTACCTCGCCGACCCCATCAATGAGGAGTCCGATCAACAAGGTACACGTGACTACAAGTAGAATTAGCCAGCGAGTGCTCGGCTTCGCTATTGAGTGCCGGTAGCCGCGCATTACTCGCTCTCGCCGTTGCCTCCGTGATGAACGCACTCGCCGGCCCTCAATCACCGAGTATTCGTCGCATAGCGCGTGCATTCAGTGCTGCGACTACTCCACCGAAGGTTGCGCAAGCCACAGTGGCCCCGCCTAGGGTTGGTACCTCAAAGACCACTCCACACGAAACGCCCGCGACAACTCCAGTAAGGCCGCCCCATACATCGACAATGAGGTCCTCGTTTGTCAGTAGATCGTTGACTGGGTTGTCGCATTCGCCGACGAGACCGAGAACGGGGTCTGTCAGGAACTTTGTGTAAGCGGCGTGATCTGAGGGTCCACGGCTGATGGCTGTGGGCTGGAGAGGATCTTGTCGATGACAGCGAAGCGAAGTTCTGACCCTGGGGCGTTGGTCCCGGCTCGCCGGGCAACCCCGCCGGCGGTGCGTGATCCTGCGGTGATGCGCGAGTGGGCTGAAGAGCTCGTGGCCCGGGCCCGTGATGAGGGTGTCGAACTCACCGGCGAGCGCGGCCTGTTGACCGATCTCGTCCGTCAGGTCTTGCAGACCGGGTTGGAGGTCGAGCTGGGTGAGCATCTCGGTTACGAACCCTACGACCCGGCCGGTCGGGGCTCGGGGAACAGTCGCAACGGCTACAGCGCCAAGACCGTCACCACTGAGATCGGTGATGTCGATCTGCGGGTCCCCCGAGATCGCAACGGCACCTTTGAGCCGGTCACGGTCCCCAAGCACGCCCGCCGCCTCGACGGGCTGGCCGGGAACGTGATCTCGCTCTACGCGAAGGGGCTCACGACCGGTGACATCCAGGCCCACCTGTTGGAGATCTACGGGACCGAGGTGTCTCGAGAGACGATCTCCAAGATCACCGACACGATCGTCGAGGACATGGTCGCCTGGCAGAACCGGCCGCTCGATCGCCTGTATCCGGTGCTGTTGATCGACGCGATCGTGATCAAGGTCCGCGACGCCCAGGTCGCGAACCGGCCCGTCTACGTAGCGATCGGAGTGAACCTCGACGGCGAACGCGACGTCCTCGGGCTGTGGCTCGGCCCGACCGGCGGCGAGGGCGCCAAGCAGTGGATGACGATGCTCACCGAGCTCCGCAACCGCGGTGTCGCTGACGCGCTGGTGGTGTGCTGCGACGGACTCAAAGGACTTCCCGACGCGATCCGGGTCACGTGGCCCGAAGCGACAGTGCAGACCTGTGTCGTGCACCTCGTGCGCAACAGCTTGCGCTACGCGTCGAAGAAGCACTGGGGACAGATCACCCGCCAGATGCGAGCGATCTACACCGCCCCGACCGTGCAAGCCGCTCAGGCTCACTTCGAAGAGTTCGCGGAGACCTGGCGTGACCGCTACCCGGCGATGATCGCCAGCTGGGAACGATCCTGGGGGGAGTTCGTGCCGTTCCTCGAGTTCCCGGCCGAGCTCCGCAAGGTCGTGTACACCACGAACGCGATCGAGAGCCTCAACGCGAGGTTCCGAAGAGCCGTCCGCCACCGAGGCCACTTCCCCAACGAACAAGCCGCGCTGAAGGTCCTCTACCTCGTCGCCATGCAACGACGACCGAACCGTGAGAACCTCACCGGCAAGATCAGCGGCTGGAAGATCATCCTGAACGCACTCAGCGTCCACTACGGCGACCGCCTCGAGACCACCAACAACAAATGACCATCACGACCGCTTACACAAAAGATCTGACAGTCCCCTACCCGCGGCTGGCCCCGCCGAGTCTGGCCCGCCCGACATCGGCCACGGGAGACAGAACCGACCTCGCCTGTGCCCCGTCCTGAAAGTTGACCCCGGAGGAGGCGGTCTCTGGCCGCCTCAATTGCCTCAGCGCCGAGGCCATCGACGCAGCGGTCCTGCTCGCGGCGATCACCGTCACCGGCGACACGCCGCTCCTACGTCGGGCCGCCACCGAGCTCGCGGTGCCCTTCGAGCTGCACGCCTAGTCCGTCACTCGCTTAGCCGGCGACGCCAGGCCAGACCTCACGCCGCCACGGAGAGTGGCCAATAGCTCTGCCCCATCGCGGTGCCCGATCCCGCGAGAATCCCGCGGGCGTCCCGCGTTCGGGGCGTGACGGCCCATGTCGCTCTTTGCCGCTCAGTGCGCCTGACCAGGGCTTTCGCGAACAGCACAGCACCAGCGAACACCCGCTGGTACGGCTGGGTCCATCTGAAAAGCGGAAGGTCACCGGATCGACGCCGGTTCCGACCACCATCGAAGCATCAGGCCAGCCCCATGGCTGGCCTGATGCGCGTCTCACCCCGGACGCGGGCCGGCCGCCCCCGGTCTGGTGGACCAGGGGCGGCCGGTGCGGTGGGCCGTTGAGCGCGGAGCCCGATTCGCGGTCAGTGCCCGCCGACGTTGCTGGTGTCGACGTCACCAGCTTGGAAGATCCCCATGGCGCCCTTGCCCACGTTGGCGAACTTGTGGGTCACCATCGGGTACAGGCCCGCCTCGTCGAAGGAGAACTCGACGAAGCCGCCCTGTGCCGGCTGCAGGTCGAGGACCTGTGAGCCGCCCCGGGTGGCGTCGGGGCGCAGGGTGTACGCACCCTCCCGGTAGACGGTGTCGAAGATCGTGCCGATGATGTGGAAGGCCGAGTTCTCGCTCGGACCGGCGTCGAGCACCCAGGCCCGGATCCGCTCGCCGGGCTCCACCCGGATGGGGGCGTGGCTGTACTGGTTGACGTAGCCGTTGAAGACGATGGCGTCCTCAGCCTCATCCTGCATCTTGCCCAGGTCGCCGACGCCGCCCTCGGGGCCGAGGTAGAGCTCGGACTGGACGATCACGAACTCGTGGTCGACGGCGGGCAGCTCAGGCGGGTCGATGATGATCGCTCCGAACATCCCGTTGCCGACGTGGTGCAGCGCCGGGGCGGTGCCGCAGTGGTACATCCACATGCCGGCGTGCTTGGCCTCGAACTGGTAGACGAGCGACTCGCCTGGGGCGATGGTGCGCATCTCGTCGTTCCAGGCGACCTTGCTGGCGTGGAAGTCGAG
>DATCYH010000061.1:0-3431 GCA_036570405.1 Nocardioides sp. | reverse complement strand
GCAACCGTCCTGACTTCATCACTGCCGAACCCGTCGACCTCGACGCGCTCACCGCAGCTGTGGTCACCAAGGCCCGCGGCCTCGGGGTCCGCGACTGGCAGGTCGACGGCACGACGGACGGGATGTTCCTCGAGCTCGACGCACAGCGCATCACCCAGGCGCTGCTCCAGCTGGCCGACAACGCGGTCAAGCACACTAGGCCCGGGGACGTGATCGCGGTCGGCGCCTCCGTGTGCCCCGCAGAAGGTACGTCGTCCAGCAGCGTCCGGCTCTGGGTGCGCGACACCGGTCACGGCGTGGACCCTGCCGACCGGGAACGGATCTTCGACCGGTTCAGCCGCAGCACGGTCCTGCCGGGCGACGAGGGCTTCGGCCTCGGACTGTCGATCGTCCGGGCCATCGTCACTGCCCACGGCGGGGCCGTCCACGTCGAGGAATCCGAGCCGACCGGCGCGACCTTCGTGATCACCCTGCTCTTCACTGCAGACACCCCCGACGAGGAAGAGGAGTCATGGCCCGCATCCTGATCATCGAGGACGAGGCGCGCATCGCATCGTTCATCGCCAAGGGTCTCCGTGCCGAAGGCCATCAGAGCGTCGTCGCGGAGGACGGCCCCAAGGGTCTCGACCTCGCATTGGGCGATGACTTCGACCTGGTGATCCTCGACATCGGGCTGCCCGGGATGGACGGCTTCGAGGTCCTCGACCATATGCGCAACCAGGGTTCGAAAGTCCCGGTCATCGTGCTCACCGCCCGGGACTCGGTCACCGACACGGTCAGCGCGCTGGAGGGCGGGGCGGACGACTACATGTCCAAGCCGTTCCGGTTCGCCGAGCTGCTGGCCCGGGTCCGGCTCCGGTTGCGTCAGGCCAACGAACAGCCGGCGGCCCGCGACGACGTGCTGGAGGCCGGCGGGGTCCGGCTCGACCTGCGCACCCGCACCGCGTTCGCGGGCGGGCGGGAGGTGGAGCTCTCCGCACGCGAGTTCACGCTGCTGGAGATCTTCCTGCTCAATCCCGGCCAGGTCCTCTCGCGGGAGCAGTTGCTCGACCACGTGTGGGGCTATGACTTCGACCCGGCGTCCAACGTCGTGGACGTTTACGTCGGCTACCTGCGCAAGAAGGTCGGCGCCTCGACGATCTCGACGGTGCGCGGGATGGGCTACCGGTTCAACGTTTGAGCCCGCGTGAGGGCCCTCCACGTACAAACCCGCCGACCCGTCGTGAATTCACGATCTGCCGGCGGGTCGAGCGGAGTTCACGCACGCACCTTGAAGCCGGCCAGGCGGCCACGCGGCATCCGCTCGAGGAGCGGTTGGAAGGCGTCCATGATCTCCCTCGGTGCCGGCCTGTCGTCCGGGTCGGACTCGAGACAGGCATGGATCACTGTGCCGACCTCGTCCGGCACGAAGGCGGGCACGTCATAGATCGTCGGCCCGAGCTGGGGCCAGATCTCGAGGGGCGTGTGCGCGTCGGGCTCCCCCTGGTCGAAGGGCAGGTAGCCGCTGACGGCGTGGAACAGCGTGGCTCCGATTCCCCACACGTCACTGGCCGGCCCGGGTACGGCGTACTCTCCCGGCAGGCACTGCTCGGGAGCCATGTAGGCATCCGTGCCGATCGGCTTGTCCAGGGCCGCGGCGACCTCCGTGGTGCGCATCAGGGACAGGTCGATCAGGCGGGCAGGTGCGCCCATGATGATGTTGCTGGGCTTGATGTCGAGGTGCACCTGTCCCATGTGGCCTAGGTAGTGCACTGCGGCCGCGAGGTCGATGGCGAGCGGAAGGTACTGCGCTTCGGGCAGCGGACCGTAGCGACGGATCAGTGAGGAGAGTCGCGGCCCGTCGATGTGCTCGAGCACGATGTGGGGTCGCGGGCCTTCGGCGTGGTGCCGGAGTCCGCGGACCACCACGGGGTGGTTCACGTCGGCCAGTGCAGCGATCTCCCGTCGCAGGCCGCGAAGCGACGCCTCGTCGTCCACCTGGTCCGGTCGCAGCACCTTGACCACGACCGGACCACAGGTGATCTCGTCGAACGCGAGCAGGGCCTCATAGGCCGCGCCACCGCCGAGGAGCTTGAGCACGGTCAGCTCCGGGGTGATCTGGTCACCCTCGACGAATCCCCAGCTGTGCTTGCGGGATCGATCATCCGTTGCTGACATGTACTGTCCCTCCTGGCGTCATTTCACTTGCTGCTGTGGTGAACCTGAGTGTGCTGCTGGTCGCCCAGCTGCGATCAGTCGCGCGAGTCGCGGGACTCACGGCTGGTGTCGCGGGACTCACGGCTGGTGTCGCGTGAGACGGCACTGCGGCTGTCACGGCTGACGTCGCGGGCGACCTTCTTCTTGGTGACCTGCTTCTTGACGACCTGCTTCTTGGCCGGGGCAGTGGCCTTGGCCGGAGCCTGGTAGGTCGACTCCTCCACCGAGTCGTTGCTGTGGTCCCGCGAGATGTCACGGGAGACGTCACGGCTCTTGTCGTTGCGGGAGACGTCCTTCGACTTGTCGTTCTTCGACTGGTCATTGCGCGACTTGTCCTTCGACGTGTCCCGCGAGCCGTCCTTGGAGAGCTTGTCGTTGGTGTCGTCGTCGTCCAGGTCGTCCTCGAGGACCAGCTCACTGGTGGTCTCCTCACGCTTGGCCGCGTCCTCATCGGCAGAGGCAAGGGTGGGCACCTGCATGGTGAACAGGCCGACGGAGACGACGCCGGCGACGGCGAGGCTGGCTAGGGAGGCAATCTTCTTCATGAGCTCTCAGTCCTTCTCGTTGCTGGCCCTGGGGGCCCGGTTGCTGACGTGAAGAACTCTGCCGGTCGGTGGTGAAACGACCGTGAGCCCCAGATGAGAGGGCTCTCATCGCCTCTCACTGGGGCTCATACCCGCCGTCGTCGTGGTCAGTTGATCTGCTTGCCCTGGGATTCCCAGTAGGGAGCCCGGAGCTTGAACTTCTGCAGCTTCCCAGTCGCCGTGCGGGCCAGCTCGTCGCGGAACTCGATCGAGGTCGGCGCCTTGTAGCCGGCGGCCCGCTCCTTGCACCAAGCGATCAGGTCGGCTTCGGTGGCCTGCTCGTCGGGGGTCAACACGACCAACGCCTTGATGGTCTCTCCCCACTTCTCGCTGGGCACGCCGATCACGGCGACCTCCTGGACGGCAGGGTGGGAGAAGAGCACGTCCTCGACCTCGATCGAGGACACGTTCTCACCGCCGGTGATGATGACGTCCTTCTTGCGGTCCTGAATGGTGAGGTAGCCGTCGTCACCGATCACGCCACCGTCGCCGGTGTGGAACCAGTCATCGGCCAGGCAGCGTTCGGTCTCCTCCGGGTTCTGCCAATAGCCCTCGAGCACCACGTTGGACCGCGCCAGCACCGCTCCGGCCCCGTCGGTCGAGAGGCGTACGCCGACCGCGGGCGCGCCGGCGCGCACCAGCTTGCTGGCC
>DATCYH010000060.1:0-4447 GCA_036570405.1 Nocardioides sp. | reverse complement strand
GTTGAGGCTCCAGCAACCGCTCGACGAGCGCTACGCCAACGCCGACCCCGAAGACCTCGAGCGACGCATCGCCGCCGCCAAGGCCACCCTCGGCGACCGGCTCTTCATCCTCGGACACCACTACCAGCGCGACGAGGTCATCCGCTGGGTCGATGCCCGCGGCGACAGCTACCGACTGTCCGTGCTCGCCCAGGAGCGAGACAACGCCGAGTTCATCGTGTTCTGCGGTGTGCACTTCATGGCCGAGTCGGCCGACGTGCTGACCGGTGAGCACCAGAAGGTGATACTCCCCGACCTCAACGCCGGCTGCTCGATGGCCGACATGGCCGACATCGACGAGGTCGAAGAGGCCTGGGAGGCCATCGCTGCCGTCACCGACATCAGCCGCGTCATCCCGATCACCTACATGAACTCCTCAGCGGCGCTGAAGGCGTTCGTGGGCCGAAACGGCGGCTCCGTGTGCACATCGACGAACGCGCGCGCCGTGCTCGACTGGGCGCTCGGCAAGGGTGAGCGGGCCGGCCGCAACGCTGTCGGGTCGACCGGTGGCGGCGACAAGGTCCTGTTCTTCCCCGACCAGCACCTCGGCCGCAACACCGGCGGAGCGATGGGCTACGACGTCGACGCCGACATGCGCGTGTGGAACCCGCGCCAGGAGCTGGGTGGGCTCGAGGACACCGACATCAAGGACTCCACCCTGCTGCTCTGGAAGGGCCACTGCTCGGTGCACCAGCGCTTCCTCCCGGAGCACGTGACGGCATTCCGGGCCGAGCACCCCGGCGGCATCGTCGTGACCCACCCCGAGTGCCGCTACGACACCTGCCAGATGGCGGACGCCGTCGGATCCACCGACTTCATCATCCGCACTGTGGCCGCGGCCCCGACCGGCTCGGTGATCGGCGTCGGCACCGAGATCCATCTGGTGAACCGGCTCAACGACGAGACCCCGGACAAGACGGTCGTGTCGCTCGACCCGCTCGTGTGCCCTTGCTCAACGATGTTCCGCATCGATGCTCCGCACCTCTGCTGGGTGCTCGAGAACCTCGTTGAGGGCAACGTGGTCAACCAGATCCAGGTCGACCCCGACACCACCGAGTGGTCAAGGGTCGCCCTCCAGCGGATGTTGGAGATCGTCTAGACGAAGCGGGTTTGCAGAAGCCCGCTACTTCACCGCGGTGAACATTGCGCACTGGTTCCACAAGCGGCCACCGAAGCGCTCCTCCGCCCGCAGGACCCAACCGTCCGGGAAGTACTTCCACAGCTTGGGCACGCCCGGTAGCGCTGCGTAGTGGCGAACTCGAATCTCCCGGAAGCCGGCTTTCTCCAGGATCTGGCACAGCTCCTCCTCCGCGAGGACCTTGTTGAACATCCTCTGCTCCCGACCCAAGCGCGCCCGCACCCAATGTTCCAGTCGGTACAGCGTGCCGACAGGTGACCGCGGCACCATGTGGGTGTTCACCACCAGGCTTCCGCCCTCGGCGAGCAGCCCATAGGCGCAGGCCGCCGCGTCCCGCCTCAGGGCTCCGTCGGCATTGGTAAAGAGCCGAAAGGCCGTGACGCAGGTCGCCGAGCCGAGCTCGGCGACGACCTCGTCCACGATGCCATCTTGCTGAACGTCGCGCAGGAGGAACGTGGGCTTCCGACCATCCCCCTCTCCCATGCGGGCGATCTCCAGCATCTGCTCGGACACGTCGATTCCCACCACCCGGTCGAAGACCTGCGCCGCGGCGAAGCTCACGCGACCCGTCCCGCAGGCAAGATCCACCAACAGCTCACGTCCCGATGCCGCCGCGGCCTCTGTGAGCACATCCATTAGCAGTGGACGCTCGACGTCCTCCCAGAGCTGACGGAAGTAGCCGAGCCCATACATCCGCTCGTAACGCGTGCCGTGCCCGGTGTCCTGATGGGAGAAGCGGTACTCGCCGGTGCTCATCTGTGCTTCCTTCGCTGGAGGACTTTCCTCAACCAAATCGACTCGATGAAGAGCACTGCCTCGCGCACGAGGTGGCCTCTCATCGACACCCCCGTCTCGGCTCCGTAAACGTCGAGGAACCGTCGCCGAGCATCTAGGCGAGCTCGCATCTGGTCTGGCCGCCAGTGCAAGGGTCGCAGCGGCCAGCAGAGAACGAGGGTAAACGTCGCGAGATCGGCGCTTCGCCGCCCAAACGTCAACGGCGAGGTGGATGTGGTGAAGTTCGGCGAGCCATCCAGCGTTACGTAACGACCATTCCGATCAAGGAAGACGTTCGTAGGTGAGTAGTCGCCATGGAGCAGCGTGTCACCTCGGAACGGCCGCGAGGCCGACGCACGCTCCGCGGCAACCGACACCTCTTCCACGTGATTGGGCATCCGAGCGTGCAGCAAGGCAAGGATCCGACCGGCGTGAACAGCGGCGTCGCGGAGTGCCACCTCGGTGGGCAGACGCTCGGCGATCTCCGTGACCGAGACCAGGTGGCCGAGATCCTCCACAAGCATGGTGGATGCCCTGTCTCCAGGTCGAGCACGTGGCGCGCCGTACTGCGTGCCCTGCAGGGCCAAGTGCATAGCCTGTGCCTTGGCCACCTCCGCAGCGACGGAGCAGTCGACGCGCTTGCGGAGCCACCCGTCCTCGGCTGCCTCGACACCGTGTGTGGCGCGATACCGCTGCGGACCCGTCGATCGGACCGGGAGACCTGACCCGGGACTACCGCCGGAACCGTTCAGAGCAGCGCCCACGCGGCCAGCCCCGCCGCCAGTATTCCGACCGGCGCGGCTACTTGCAGCTCCGAACGCCCAGCCGACCGGGCCGTGCTGAGCGCGAGGCGGTCGTAGCCCACGGATGTGCCGATGGCTACGCACGCGGCCGAGAAGGCGAAAGACCCCAGGCCGAACTGTGCGCCCATCGCCAGGACGATAGCAGCCACGATCAGCCGCCTCGCCTCCCACGCAGCGACCCGTTTGGCGCCATCGACCGCGATGACGACGTTCAGTCCCAACCCAGCGCACATCCGCCAGGGCACGACGCATGCCAGTACGAGAACTACACCGATCGCGTCGCGCCACTGGTCGCCGAGCAGGACCAATGCGGG
The DNA here is from genome assembly GCA_036570405.1 of Nocardioides sp. Lineage (GTDB taxonomy): Bacteria > Actinomycetota > Actinomycetes > Propionibacteriales > Nocardioidaceae > Nocardioides. The sequence goes on along the minus strand of DATCYH010000060.1, from coordinate 1,379 downwards.
GGCGCACAGGACGGTCACTCCACCCGCTAGGACGCCGAACCGCAGCATCTGGTGGCGTCGATGCCGGTAGGTTCGGTCTAGGGAGCCGTGGCGATGGGCCTCACCGAAGTCGACCAACGAGATCCGGTTCACGACGTACGAGAACTGCGCTACCAGTGAGGCGGCGACCCGGAACCCGAGGCTGTACACGGCGAAGGCCTCGCTAGATATAAGCGCAGCGACAAGAACGAAGTCGACGTTGGAGATCGCGAAGTTGAGGATGCTGTTTGACCACAGCCAGAGGTCCCAGCGGGTCGCCCCCTCAGTGGAGTAGACGTCGTCCCATCCCCGGTTCAGCAAAGACTCCACGAGGTGCTTGCCGATGAAGCCGGCCACGACGACCAGCACCGGCGCTCGAGGGTCGATCAGCACCGCGGCCACAGCGACCGCCACAACCGCGCTGCCGGCCAACTCTCCAATGGCCGCTCGACGGACATGACCGAGCCTGATCAGCGCGCTCTTCCGAACAAACGCCTCGGCAGAGCAGGCCCAGATGAGCCCACCGCCGATGACTACCTCGGGAGCCGGGGGTTGCAGCAGGGTACCGATCAGCGCGGCGACGACCGCGACGGTGACGTTCGCGATCCGCATCCACCGAACCGCCCCTCGCGACAGCGTGCCGGCCTTGGCGCGGAGCAGTTCGGTTCCTAGGCCGAAGTCAGATCCGGCGACCGAGAAGGAGTTGATGACCAGCGTCGCCGAAATCGGGACGAAGCCAGCGACCCCCAGGCGCCACGCGAGCAGCAGGCTCGCCAGTCCGAGGACGCCCTGCTCGACGACACGCGAGACGGCGAGGGTGCCGCCCCGTCCCAGGTTCACCTCCCGGCGCCCAACCCGCAGCCGCCAGCCACCAGTCGCCCCGTCGTCGGAACGAGCTCCGACGTAGGACCCGCTCACCCCGTTTGCCTCTTGCTACCAATCCCGTGACGGTTGTAGTGGGCGAACAGCGAGCGCAGGTGCCGGCCGCCGCGTCGGCTCAAGAGCCGACGTGAACTCCGTCGGGCGAAGTGGTGACAGAGGGCATCACGGACCTGCACGCAGGTCCAGCCCGCATGACCGATTCGCAAGCAGAAGTCGACGTCCTCCGGCCCGAACGCGAACGCCGAGTCGATGCCGCCGACCTCGGCATATGCGTCCCGTCTAACTAGTTGGCACGCACCGATCGCGAACTCGACCGGCCAGGAGGCAACGTCGCCGCTCGGGCGCATCCGGTGGTACCGGTGCGTCAGGCCGAGCCCACGAAGGATCTTCCGGAACATCGTCGGTGCTCGTCCGGCGCCGATTTCCGGGGCTTGACCCAGGAAAATGGGTGCCGCCAGCCCGCAGCGCGGGTCAGTTTG
>DATCYH010000059.1:0-4855 GCA_036570405.1 Nocardioides sp. | reverse complement strand
GAATTGACGACGGGTCGGCGGGGGTCAGGATGAACATTCACGACGGGTTAGCGTCAGGTCATGTGCTGGTCGCGCGGGATCTCGATGAAGGTGGCCTGTGCCTCGGCGGTCCGCTGGCCGGCGTGCGCGAGCCACGCCTCTGCGATTGTCTTGCGGCCGGTCTGGTCGAGGATCCGGGCGTGCATCTCCAGCGGCGCCCGGAGAGGCGTCCTGCTGAGGTAGCGCACGGTGAGCGTCCCCGTGACGGACGGTTTCAGGGTCGCCTGGACCAGGAGTCCGAACAGTGAGTCGAAGAGCCAGCTGATCGTTCCTCCGTGGACCGAGTCGGGAGGACCCTCGAACAGTGGGCCCAGGGCGACGGTGCCGCGAAGCGTGTCCCCCTCGAAGGTGACCTCGAGCGGGACCGCGGCAGGGTTGCTCGCGGCATAGGTGAAGGGGTGGCCGGTCGCCCGTGCCAGGGAAGGCTCCTCATAGGAGAGGCGATCGACCCGCTGGGTGGAGTGCTGGGCCAGCACCCGGCTGGCCTCGTCGACAAGGGCTCGCGCCCGGGTCATCTCCGGACGGGTCACGGTCGTGAGACCGGCGCAGAGCATGAGCTCGCGCACTGCCTGAGCGAGTTCGCGCTGATCGGCTCCAGTGATGTCGCGCGGGTCCGGGCTCGGTTCCAGCATGCGCGATCACGCGCCGGCGGGCGTCGTGGGAGCCACCTCAGACCGCCCCGATGGCCACGACCTCGACGAGTGCACCGGGCACCGTCAGCCCCGTGACCCCGACGATCGTGGTGGGCACTGCAGGCAGTCCCGACTCACGCGACGCGCGACCCATGCCTCGGTAGACCTGCGGTGCAAGGTCCGGGGTGAGCCCCACGACGAAGAGCTGGAGGTGCACGATGGTCGTCGCCGATCCGCCGGCGCCCTCGACTGCCCGGATCGCGTTCAGCACGGCGACCCTGGCCTGCTCGACCAGTTCGACACCCTCTGCCGAGGCCTCCGCTCCGGCATCGGCGGTGTCATCGGCGGCGTCATCGGAGGGGGCGCTCCCGGGTGTCCAGGTCTGCCCCGAGGTGTGAATCAGCGTCCCGCGCACCAACGCCGCGTGGCGATAGCCGGCGGGTTCGGGGAGGGCGGGGTGGTCGGCGTACTCGACGGGGTTCACGGGGATCTCCTCGGTCAGGGTGGCAGTGGAAGGTGGTACCGGCCAAACAATCAACTGTTCGGATCTGGGGTCTTGCAACCTTTCCGCGTCTTCTCGAATTCCTCACTTTACACGAGCGTAAAACGAGATTAGTATCGCCGATCGACAGCGTTGTGACCTGCAACACCGTCGTCTTCCATCCCCTCTCGGGCGGGCCAAGTGAGGAAAAAATGAAACTGTTCAAGACGAAGTTCCAGACCGGGCTCGTTGCTCTCGGCCTGGTCGCAATGGCTGGCCTGGCCGCCTGCGGTGCCGATGAAGGCGAGGTCGTCGCCGACGACGGGTCGGTCACCATCGCGACCATCGCGCCGATGTCAGGCCCCTCGGCCGTCTATGGCGAGAGCCAGGTGGCGATGATCGAGCACCTCTTCGATGAGGCCAATGCCGACGGCGGCGTGGAGATCGCCGGTGAGAAGCACAAGCTCAAGCTGAAGGTCTACAACGACGAGGGCACGCCCCAAGGCGCCCAGGCCGTGGCGCGCGACGCCATGGACGAGGGCCGCAAGTTCGTCATCGGCCCGTTCAACTCCGGGTCGACCTCGGCGATCCAGTCGGAGATGGCCAAGTCGGACGCATTCTGGCTGCTCAACTCGGCCATCGTGGATGGACCGACCAAGAACCCCAACGTCTTCCGCACCGCCGCACGGATCCAGGCCTACAACCAGCCGACGATCGACTATCTCAAGGCCCACCCGGAGATCAAGCGGGTCGCCACGATCACCGACCAGACGCACACCGCGATGATGTCCTCGCAGGACCAGTTCGTGAAGGACATCGAGGCCCTCGGCCGCGACGTCGTGATCGAGCAGTCGATGAAGCTGGGTGACACCGAGTTCCGTGCGCCCGTCTCCGAGGTCATCAAGTCCGACGTCGACCTCTACGTGCTCCGGGTCAACCCCACGGAGGCCGGCCTGATCACCAAGCAGATGGACGAGCTCGGTGGCACGGTCCAGCTGCAGTGGTCGGCCACGATCACCAACGCCGACACCAAGGTGATGTTCCCCGACACCTCGCTCATGGACGGCGTTCTGCGTGCGGCCCCGGCCACCAGCCTGGACACCCTGATCGTGCAGGGCAACGAGCGCGCCAAGGCCCTCGACGCCGAGCTCGGTGCCAAGTCCGGCGGATACGGCGCGTTCAACCACGACGCGGTCCAGATCCTCTTCAAGGCCTTCGCCAAGGCCGACGACCCGAGTGTCGAGGCCGTGATCAAGGCGATGACCGAGCTCACCGCGGAAGACGTCGCCGACGTCACTCTGAACACCTACGCCGGCCAGGACGGCGGGCTCGTGTTCAAGGACCGTGAGGTCGACTTCAAGGGCGAGATGGCCGTCTACAAGGACGGCACCGGCTGGATCCTCGCCGACTAGTCCGTCGCAATCCCGGTGTGCCGGCCGCCCCGGACGGATCGGCCGGCACCCCGGGCTCCACAACCAAAACCCCGCCACAGCATGGGAGCTGACGTGGACCTCTTCCTCCAACAGTGTGTCAACGGGCTGGTGCTCGGTGGCGCCTACGTCCTGGTCGCGCTGGGCCTCTATCTGATCTTCAGCGCCATGCACATCCCCAACTTCGCCCACGGTGAGATGTTCGCCCTCGGTGCGTTCCTGCAATACATGTTCGTCGTCACGATCGGTCTCCCGTTCTTCGTCGGGATGGCCTGCTCGGTCCTCGTCGTGGGTGCCGTCGGCGCCCTGCTCGAGCGGACCGTCTTCCGACGGCTCCAGCGGATCAGCACGGTCGCGATCCTGGTCGGCTCCCTTGCTCTGGCGATCGTGATCCAGGAGCTCCTCATGCTGATCTGGGGCAAGGACGCCCTGGCAGTCAGGGCTCCGTTCGAGGGTCAGGTGGAGCTCGGACCGGTCGTCATCTCGGCCTACCGCTTCTTCATCATCTGCGCAGTCGTCGTGGTCTCGGTGGTGCTCGGCATCGTCGTGCACAGGACCGTCTATGGCCGTCGGCTCCGCGCCCTGGCCCAGAACCGTGAGGTGGCCAGCCTGACCGGCATCAACACCTCGCTGATCGGAAGCCTCACGTTCGCCGTCGGCTCGGCCCTGGCCGGCCTGGCCGGCGCTCTGCTCGCGCCGACCACCGCGATCCAGCCGCACATGGGCTTCCAGCCGACCCTGATCGCCTTCGTGGTCCTGGTCGTCGTCGGCGCCGGAGGGCGGATGGGCGCGGTCATCGCGGTCGGCTTCCTGATTGCCGTCATCGAGACCCTCGCCGCCGGCTACATCTCCAACACGTCCAGGGGCATCGTCGTCTTCGCCGGCCTCGTGGTCTTCCTCGCCGTTCGCCCCGAGGGCGCCGTCCAGCAGGCATCGAGCACGAAGGTAAGGCTATGAGCACCCCCACCCTGGAGCGTCCGGCCGCGCAGCCCGACGCCACCGCCACCAGCGGCCGCTGGTCCTGGCTGCGCACCGAGCAGGGACTGACCCTGCCGATCCGGCTGCTCATCGCGGCCGTGGTCGTCGGCATCGGCTGGACGATCTCGGGCAACGCCACCAGCAGCGACCTGTTCATGCTCACCACCATCGTGGTCTGGGCCCTGGTCGCCACCAGCCTGAACATCATGGTCGGCTTCGTCGGCCAGCTGAACCTCGCCACCGGCTTCTTCTTCGCCCTCGGTGCCTACATCGGAGTCCTCGGCACCGGCAAGTGGGAATGGCCCGGCTGGCTGTCGATGCTCGCCGCGATCGCCCTCTCCGCAGCCCTCGCCGCGATCCTGGGCCTGGTCATCTTCCGCACCAAGGCGCTCTACTTCGCCCTGATCACGTCGGGGATCTCGCTGGTTGCCTACGAGCTCTCGTTCGCGTGGTCGGACCTCACCGGTGGTGCGGCCGGCATCTCGACCGCTGGCCCGCTCTCCGAGGGCGGCATCGCCAGGCCGTTCGATCTGGGCATCGTCTCGCTCGAGGAGCCCGAGGCCTACTTCCGCTTCGGCCTGGTGGCGCTCTGCGTGCTCGTGGTCGCCCTGACTGTCGTCGTACGCCGCCGTGAGGGCGCCTCATGGCGAGCAGTCCGGGAGGACGACGCGCTGGCTGCCTCCATCGGCATCAACGTCGCCCGCCGCAAGCGCGTCGCATTCATCGTCTGCTCCACACTGACCGGTGCGATCGGTGTCTTCTATGGTCACTGGGCCGGCTTCATCACACCCGAGGCGTTCACCTTCGGCGACGCGGCCTTCGCGCCGCTGGCGATGGTGGTGATCGGCGGTGCAGGAACCTTCGCCGGGCCGATCCTGGGTGCGGTGATCGTGGCCGGATTCCCAGAGCTCTTCCGCGACCTGCGCGACTACTCGCACCTGCTCTATGGCGGGATCCTCCTGCTGGCCATGATGCTCGCCCCCGGTGGGCTGGTCGGCCTGGCGAAGGACGGCGTACGTCGCCTCACGCGGCGGCGCGGGCAGGAGGGCTCATCGACGCCCGCTCCAGAGGAACCAACGGACCCGGGTGCCCGGCGGGCACCCGCCGGAGAGGATCTCCCATGACCAGCACGACAACCGTGGCCGCACCAGTGCTCTCCACCCACGGGGTGGGCGTGCGGTTCCAGGGACTCAAGGCACTGACCGACGTCACCATCGAGCTCCCCGTGGGGACTGTGACCGGACTGATCGGCCCCAACGGAGCCGGCAAGACCACGCTGGTCAACGTGCTCAGCG
>DATCYH010000058.1:0-5245 GCA_036570405.1 Nocardioides sp. | reverse complement strand
AGTGAGGCAACCGCCTCCTCGATGATCGGCAGCAGCGCGGCGAGCTCATCGGGTGGGCGGTTCAGGTTGTCGGTCGACAGGAGCCACAGGGTGACCACCTCGATGCCGACCTCCTCGCACCAGCCGAGCAGGGGCTCGATGTTCGCGGCGCCGGCCCGGTGGCCGTGCACCGTGTCCCGTCCCACCGCTTTGGCCCAGCGGCGGTTGCCGTCGAGCATCACCCCGACGTGTTTGGGCAGTTTGTCCTGCGGGAGGAACCTGGTGACGCGTGCCTCGTAGGCCGGGTAGAGCACCCGCCGGATCGCTCGCTTCAGATCTGCCACGCCTTCGATGTTAGGGCATCGCGAGAGCCGGTGACTTCTACCTCATTCACCCGGAGCACTACCTACGGTGCCGTAGGTTTGAGCCATGAACGAAACGATCCACGACCGCTTCGACGACGTTGTCGACCGCGCCCACGAGAAGCTGTCGGAGATCAAGCCGAAGCTTCGAGGCTGGTTGCACCTCGCGACCGCGCCGCTCGCCCTGGCCGCCGGCACCGTGCTCATCGCGCTCTCCCCGACGCGCGACACCCGGATCGCCTCGAGTGTGTTCGCTGCCAGCGCGCTGATCCTCTTCACGGTCTCGGCCATCTATCACCGCGGCACCTGGTCGCCGAAGGTCTGGGCCTTCCTGCGCAGGTTCGACCACGCCAACATCTTCGTGCTGATCGCCGGCACCTACACGCCGATGGCGGTGCTGTTCCTGCACGGCGGAGCCCGGATCACCCTGCTCACCGTGGTCTGGGTCGCCGCCCTGGGAGGGGTCTTCTTCCGGGTCTTCTGGACCGATGCGCCCCGCTGGCTCTACACCCCGATGTACATCGCGCTCGGCTGGGCCGCGGTGTTCTTCATCCCGCAGTTCATCGATGGCGCCGCACCGTTCCCCGACGACATCGCGATCAGCTCACTGGTCCTGGTCGCTGCGGGCGGCGTCCTCTACACCCTCGGCGGAGTGGTCTATGGCCTCAAGCGCCCCGACCCCGCACCGTCGTGGTTCGGGTTCCACGAGATCTTCCACTCCTTCACGATCCTGGCCTTCGCATGTCACTACGTCGCGGTCTCGCTCGCGACATACTCCCTGCGCTGAGGATCGGCCAGGACAGCACGCTCGGCCACCGACGCGACGCCCATGCCGGCCAGCACGAAGACTCCCGCCAGCAACAGCCACCCCGGGCCCTCCCAGGCGATGGCGGTCGAGGTGATCACCAGCGGGGCGAGCATGTTGGCGATCGAGTAGCCGGTGGAGCTCATCCCCTGGTAGGCGCCGGCGTTGGCCTGGTCGGCCAGCTCGAAGGCGAGCCCCCAGCCGCCCGCCTCGGTCGAGATCTCGGCGAAGGTCGAGAAGAGCTCGGCCACCACCAACAGCACTATCGCCAGCGTCGCTCCGGTCTCACCCGATGCGGCATACACCACGCAGGCGACGGCGAGGAGAAGGCTGCCGCGACGCACCACCCGACCGGCCGTGCGTACGTCGTGCGCCCCTCGGGCGGCGCGCACCTGCAGCAGCGAGACCAGCACCGTGTTGGTCACCATCAACACCGAGACCATCACCACCGGGGCCTGCGTGTGGTGGGCGATCCACAGCGGGATGCCGACGTTCTGGATGCCGAACTGCATGGCCAGCACCGAGTTGAGCGCGACGGACGAGAGATAGGTGCGGTCGCGCCACGGGGAGCGCAGCTGCACCGGGTTCACCGCCCGGCGGCCACGAGTCGGCGCCAGGGCCTCGGCCAGTCCCGGGACCCGGGCCCGTAGCCCGAGCAGTGGCCAGACAGCCAGCAAGTTCACCAGTCCCACCAGGACCATGGTGAGGCGGTAGGCATCGGCCGTCCCGATGACCAGGGCCACGGCGGCCAAGCAGGTGCCGATCCCGATGAAGACGTTGGTCACCACCCGGAGCCGGGCGCGGATGTCGACTCGCTCGGGGCCGGTGAACCAGCGCGCCTGCAGGGTCGACTTGGCGGTGCCCTGCATGGAGCGCGCGCCCACCACGACGCAGGCGATCAGGACGAAGCTGAGCATGTCGTCGGCGGTGAAATAGGCGAGCAAGGCCAGGCCTTGGACGCCGGTGGTCCAGACCTGGAGTCGATCGGGACCGAACGTGTCCGCGAGCGGGCCGCCGGCATAGGAGGCGAGCACGCCCACTCCCCCGGCGATGGTGAGTCCGAGGCCGACGCTGGTGGCGGAGAGGCCGATCACGAAGGTGAAGTAGAGCGCGCTGACGCTGATGAACAGGCCGTTGGCCAGGGCCCCGGCCATCGTCGCGGCGGTGAGGGCACGACGTACGGTGTCAGCGGGGAAGAGGGTGTCTCGCACGAGAGCAGTAGTTCACGTCCCCGGGAGGCCCGCATCAGATGTAGCGTATTGCTTCATGATCGAGTATCAGCTGGTCGGCATGGATCTGGGTGAGGTGAGGTTCGCGATTTCGCCGATCAACGAGGTTTCCCTGTCTTTACGGACATTTCGCGACCCCGGGCGCTATCCGTTGCACCTTCCGTGGCTCCAGATGACGACCGAGCGGCGTGACGCACTCCACACCGACCTCCTGACCGCGCTGACCAACGCCGATCTGTGGACGCCGGACTTCCTGCACCCTCGGCCGCACTCGCCGATGACGACCTTCCACGACGAGCTCGAGCTGATCGCGTCCACGCCGGGAGCGATCGTGCGCAACAAGCTCGCCGAGGTCCACGGCGACGACCTGCCGCCCGTCCTGACCGGCCGGCCCGACCGCGTGCTGAAGCGGATCGTGCGCGCCCTCGACGCCTACTGGAGCAGTTGTTGGGAGCCCTGGTGGCCACGGATGCGGAGCGTGCTCGAGGCCGACATCACCTATCGCGGCCGCGTGGTGGCCCAGCGTGGGATGGCCGCGATGTTCGCCGACCTGAGCCCCCGGGTGAGCCTGGTGGACGACGTGGTGCGCGTGCGGACCAAGACCCACGACGGCTTCCGTCGGACCACCCGGGGTGCCGGGCTCGCGCTGATCCCATCCATGTTCTCGCGCGGCGGCTCGACGCCGATCACCGCAGAGCAGGAGCCCCAGATCATGTACGCCGCCCGCGGCGTCGGCACCTTGTGGGAGACCGACCGCGGCACCGCACCGGACGCGGTGGCGAACCTGATCGGCGAGGTGCGGGCCAGCCTGCTCGACCTGCTCGCCTCCCCCGCCTCGACGACCGAGCTGGCACATCGGCTCAGGGTCACTCCGACCGCGGTCAACCAGCACCTGCGAGCGATGCGGGACGCCGGCCTGCTCACCTCGTCGAGGCATGGCCGCTCGGTTCTCTATCTCCGCTCCGAGCTCGGTGACCGACTGATCAACTCCGCCGGGTGACCAACGCGGCCATCTTCTCCGCGGCCCAGTAGAGGCCAGTCACGACCAGCACTCCGGCGGTGACGTGCAACAGCATGGCGAGCCCGATCGCCATCACGAATCCTGCGATCCTGAACCTGCCCCACAGCAAGGCCAGGCACGCCGGGATCACAAGTGCGCCCGCGAGGCCTCCGAGCAGCTCGGCCCACCACGGCCGGTCCCCCATCCACGGCAACGCGATCCCGGCGAGGTCGAACAGGTCGAGGGTGGCCAGGAGCCCGAGCGTCGCGACCACCAGCAGGGTGACGACCACGGTGATCCGGTGCCGCCAAGTGGTGAAGCGGGAGAAGCCAGTGTCGACTCCCTTGACCATCGTGGCCGTCGTCACCGCCGACCAGACCAGCCAGCGCCGGACCAGGCCGGTGCCGGTGTCGGCCATCGCATCGCGGAAGACGCGGTCGGCCTCGACCCTGTTGATCGACCGGTCGGCAAGGTAGGTGGGCGCCTCGGCGGGATCGTGCAGCAACCCGTCGTGGAGCAGGGCGGCCGGAAGGTGCGCGCCGGTGCGGGGCACCAGCCAGGTGAAGATCGTCGGGACCGAGGTGAGGTCGGTGCGGAAGGTCTCGGTGTCGGCCGGGACGCGGATCTCCCCGAAGACGCGGTCGAGATAGCCGATCCGCCTGAGCAGTGCGAACTGTTCCTCGCCCTCGACGCTCAGCCGCTCGAGAACGATGCGTGGGTCGCGATCGGGATCGGGTGGAATCGCGTCGAAGCCGCCCATCGCAGGGAGCCCGCCGTCATGGAACCGGCGAGGTTGCTTCTCCAGTGGTGCGTCCACATGCCCATCGTGGCAGATGCCGGGGCGTCAGCCTCGAGCCAACTCGGCAACCTCGGTGACCGGTCGCTCGCACACGAAGCCTCGACAGACGTAGGCCGCTGCCCGACCGTCGACCTCATCGCGCCCGACCAGCAGCGGGATGTCCTCGCGTCCCGGTTCGACGACCACGACAACCGCTCCGTGGCGCCGCCGGGCAGCGAGCTCCAGGTCGTCGCGCTGGGGACCTGGTCGGCCGACGACCACGATCTCCTCCGGCCCCTCGAGCATCGCCTCGGCGGCCGAGAGTGTCCAGCCGGCGAACCGCGGTGCCCGTTCGGCAATGCCGGCGAGCACGGCCAGGGTCGCTTCCGCCGCCTCGCGGTGGGTGCCGGAGCCGGTGACGGCGGCATAGGTGGCGAGGGCGTGCACCATCGCCGACTGGCCGGACGGACTGGCACTGTCGGTGAGCTCGCGCGGCCGGCTGATCAGGACCTCGGCGTCGGCGGCGGTGTCGTGGAAGCCGCCGTCGTCTGCCCGGAAGCGGGACAGCGCATCGTCGAGGAGCGCCTCGGCGCGGTCCAGCCAGACCTTGTCTCCGGTGGCCTGGAGCAGTGAGAGGAAGCCGCTGGCCACGCAGCCGTAGTCCTCGAGCACGCCGTCGTGTCGACCGACGACTCCGTCACGGGAGGCGCGGCGCAGCCGGCCCTCGACCAGGTGCACACCGACCAGCAGCTCGCCCGCTCGCGCCGCGGCGTCGACGTACTCCGGCCTACGCAGCAGTGTGCCGGCCTCGCAGAGACCGGTGATGGCCAGCCCGTTCCATGCTGCGATCACCTTGTCGTCGCGCTCGGGACGCACCCGGCTCGCCCGCGACTCGAAAAGACGGGTCTTGGCCTGCTCGAGACGTTCGAGATCCTCGGGATCCGTCAGCAGCTGGAGGGTCGAGGAGCCGTGCTCGAAGGTGCCGGCCGCGGTCACCTCGAACGTCTGCGCCGCCCAGGCACCGTCGTCGGGGCCCAACGCCTCGACCAACTCATCAGGGGTCCAGGCATAGAACTTGCCCTCCACACCCTC
>DATCYH010000057.1:0-2368 GCA_036570405.1 Nocardioides sp. | reverse complement strand
CGGCCAGTCGAACTATGCGTTGGCCAAGAACGGCATCGTCGGCCTCACGAAGGTCCTCGCCCTGGAGGGGGCCCGGCACGGAATCCTGGTCAACGCGGTCGCCCCGGTGGCCGCGACCAGGATGGCCGCACAGGGCCTCACCGCTGGGCTGCCCGAGGCGATGGACCCGCACCTCGTCACCCCTCTGGTGCTGTACCTCGCATCCGAAGCATCTACTCACACGATGAAGACGTTCTCGGCCGGAGGGGGACACTTCGCGGAGGTGTTCGTCTCGGAGTCGCGGGGATGGACCTCTGACGGGATCGTCCAGCCCGAGGACGTGGCGGCACACATGCCGCTGATCACCAGTCGTGACGAGCCGCTTGAGTTCGGCAACGCCTTCGAAGAGATCGCCCACGTGTGCCGCGAGGCGCGGATCCCGAACCCATACGGCGACCTCACCGTCCCCGAAGCCGTCGACGGCTGAGGCCCGAAGACCACTCGACAACGACCACACCGGGGCGTCGGACGCCCCGTGACACTTGCTCGACGCCGGCATGATCTCTCGCCGGTGCCCGGCCCGTGTGCACCAGGATAGGGAGAGGAATGACCATGCGTATTGCAGAGAGCGCTGCCATCGTGACCGGAGGTGCGTCTGGACTGGGCGCAGCCACGGCCGCCAAGCTCGCCGAGCTCGGTGCCGACGTGTACGCCGTCGACCTACCGTCGGCCCTGGACGTCCTGACCGATGAACAGCGGGCGGACCATCGAGTCACGTACATCGCTGCTGACGTGACAGCAGAGGACGAGGTCCAGTCGGTTGTCGACACGTCGACGCGAGCCAGGCCGCTGCGCGTGATCGTGAACTGCGCCGGCATCGCGCCTCCCGCCAAGATCCTCAGCCGCGACGGAGCCCACGATTTGGCGCAGTTTCGACGGGTCGTCAGCGTCAACCTGACGGGTACGTTCACCGTCGTCGCGCTGGGAGCCGAAGCCATTGCTCAGGCCGACCCCGAGCAGGACGGCCAGCGAGGTGTCATCGTCAACACCGCGTCGATCGCGGCGTTCGACGGGCAGGAGGGTCAAGCGGCCTATGCCGCGTCCAAGGCAGCGGTCGTGGGGATGACCCTTCCGGCAGCGCGTGACCTGGCACGCTATGGCATCCGGATCTGCACCATCGCGCCCGGCATGGTCGAGACGCCGCTGCTGGCGGGGGTCAGTGACGCATTCAAGGCTGGTCTGGCCTCCGGTGTGCAGTTCCCGGCCCGCATGGGCAGGCCGGCGGAGTTCGCGCAGTTGGCCGTGTCGATCATCGAGCACGACTACCTCAACGGCGAGACGATCCGCATGGACGGCGGACTGCGGATGGCGCCTCGCTGAGGTCGGACCTCTCCTTCCGGAGGCTGCGGGGCTCGAGCGCGATCAGTCCGAGGACTCGTCCTGGCTCTGGTGGACCACGTCGTACTCGACGGCCCACCACACCCGCATCGTCTCGACGGTGCGATCGATCTTCGTCCCGGTCAGGGACCGGAACTTCTCCAGCCGGTATCGCACCGTGTTGGGGTGGACGAACAGGTGCTCCGCGGTCTTCTGGATGGACTTGTCGTGGTCGAGGTAGGCACGGATCGTCTCGACCAGGCTGTCGGCCGCGGGGCCACGTCCGAGCGGGTCGACATACTCGCGCCAGAGCGCCTCGCCGATCTCAGGCTGCCGTAGCACGGCCAGATGGAGCGCGAGGTTCTTCGGCGTCACGACCCCGCTCCGGGCGAACATCCGGGCTCCGCGGAGCAACTCCAACGCCAAGCCGACGCCCTCGTGGATCGACTCCGGTCGAAGCGGCCCGACGCAGGCCATCAGTGACCCGGTGAACTCCGGGGTCTGGGGAATCTCGGCCGTGGTCATCGCCGCCAGGTGCCCGTGCACGAAGCCGACGGTCGACCGGTCTAGCGTGCTGGGCACGTGCTTCTCGATGGAACTGGCAGCAGCGAAGTTCTGTCCGTCGAGCAGGGTCAGCCAGTAGTCCGTCCGAGCGTCCAGTCCGTGCTCCTGCCCGATCTCGGCGAGCTCGTCTCTGCTGAAGGTGCCGTTGAGGACGCGGGAGAAGAAGTCGGCACGCCTGCCCTCGCGTCGAACGGACTTCTCGAACTCGATGCCGCGACGCTCGTCGACGATGCTCTCGACGATCGTGTCGGTTCCATCCCACATGCGCTGTATCCCGACGAGGATCGCGTCGGAGGAGACCCCCTCGTTCTTGGCCAGGGTCACCACCTCGTCGCGCAACCGTGCGACGACCGAGCGATGCGCACTGCGGATGACCTCCACCGGCACTCCCTGATCGGCCCGTCGGCGTGTGCTGACGTCTTCTTCCTCCAGCAGCTCCGATGACTTC
>DATCYH010000056.1:0-1571 GCA_036570405.1 Nocardioides sp. | reverse complement strand
CGTCGAGGCCGAGGGCATCGACATCGGCCCGTCGCCGGTCGACGAGCAGCTTGCTGCCGACCTGGCCCTCCCGGTCGAGGACCTGCAGCTGACCGTCCGGTCCTACAACTGCCTCAAGCGTGAGGGCATCCACACCGTGGGTGAGCTCATCTCGCGCTCGGAGCAGGACCTGCTCGACATCCGGAACTTCGGTTCGAAGTCGATCGACGAGGTCAAGGCGAAGCTGGTCGAGATGGGTCTGTCCCTCAAGGACAGCGCACCCGGTTTCGACCCGGCCACCGCCCTGGCGAACTACTCGGACGACGACGACGACACCTTCGTCGAGGACGAGCAGTACTGATCGCACTGGCTTGAGCATCACGCGGTCGGCCGTCACGGACCACGGTTCGCGGCGGCCAACCGCGGCTCAGCCGGCACAGCGTTCAGTGCCGATCCACCGGTTCCACGCTTCACCCCATGAACGATCCCCATCTACTGCGGTACCTGACACGGCCGGAGAGAACTGAGAGAGAACAATGCCTACTCCCAAGAAGGGCACCCGCCTCGGCGGCAGTGCTGCCCACCAGCGCCTGATCCTTTCGAACCTGGCCACGGCCCTGTTCGAGCACGGTGCCATCACCACCACCGAGGCCAAGGCGCGCGTGCTGCGTCCGGTCGCGGAGAAGCTGATCACCAAGGCCAAGAAGGGTGACCTGCACAACCGCCGCGAGGTCCTCAAGACCATCCGCGACAAGGGTGTCGTGCACACTCTCTTCACCGAGATCGCCCCCACCTTCGCGGAGCGTCCCGGCGGCTACACCCGGATCACCAAGATCGGCCCCCGCAAGGGCGACAACGCGCCGATGGCGGTCATCGAGCTCGTCACCGAGGCATACAGCCCCAAGGCTCCGTCGGCCAAGAAGACCGAGGCAGCTGCTGCCCCGGCCGCCCCGGTCGAGGAGACCCCGGCCGAGGAGACCCCGGCTGAGGAGACCGAAACCACTGAGGTCGAGGCCGCCGAGGCTCCGGCCGAGGAGACCGCTGAGGCTCCTGCCGAGACCGAGGACACCAAGTCGGAGTGATCTCCTGATCCACGCTTCCAGGGCCCGTCACCTGCACGTCAGGTGACGGGCCCTCGTGCGTTGGTGCAACCTGAGCGAATGAAAGCCGCTGCCGCTCACCGGCCGAGCTGGCGCCTGGCGCCCCGCAACCGGGTGCCGCATAGGTCGGCCTGCTGGCCGGCAGCATAGCCACCTGGCATCCCCGAGCCCGACAGGGAGCGCGCACGAGCCGTGGACAGGCGAGGGTAGGCCGTGGTCATCGCGTCGACGACCACGGCCGAGCGGTCCGCCAGCACCAGGCTCGTCGAGACCCCGGTCGAGGAGGTGCGTGCGCTGGCCTCGCGCTGCGCATCGGCCTCGGCCTGCGCGAGTCTTCTCGAGATCGCGATCCGGAAACCTGCCAGCCAGGACCTGCGGAAGGCCGCCTTGTGCTCCCCGGCCGGAACCGGGGTCCGCGCTAGCCAGGTGCTGGCCTGCATCAGCAGGCTGGTGAAGAGCAGGTCCGTCCGAGCCAGGTCGGACTCGTGGCCG
>DATCYH010000055.1:0-4696 GCA_036570405.1 Nocardioides sp. | reverse complement strand
GAGTCGTCGTGCTTGCGGGCTTCCAGCGCGACGGCGTCGGCGGTGAGCGCGCCAGCGTTCAGCGCTGCGGCAAGGGCTGCGACGACCTGGTCGTGCCGCAGATGACGGTGCAGCATCAGCACCTCGATCAGCGCGCGTGTGCCTTCGGCATCACCGTGCGTCTTGCAGGCGGCGGCCCACCAGGAGTCGTGGACGGGAGTGAACCGGCCTGCGGCCCGAGCTTGTTCGAGCGCGGTCGCGCCGGGCAGTGCGCCCGGCTTGCGGAGCAGGACTTCGAGGTAGTGGTCGAGATCAACGCGTGTGCTGCCCTTGGTCATCAGCCGTTCGTGACGGGCGATCTCGGTCTTGCCATCGAACACGACCAGGTCGCTGGCATGGAGCAGCACCCGGACCTGGCGTCCGACCATGCAGGCCGGTACGGAGTACTTGTTCATCCGCACCGATATCTGGGCGTACCGGTCGACCCGGGGCGTGAACCAGCGGCCGGTCTCGAACGGCTCGGTCGGAAGCGGCGCGAGGAGCGGTTGCTCCGTGGCGAAGTGCTCTCCAACCGTGCGAGCGCGCGAACCGATCCGACGAGAGTCATCCCGGATGTCCCAGACGTCGACGAGGGCGTTGAGTTCCGCGAGGGAGTCGACCTCGGGGACGGGGACGAGGTGGTTACGGCGGAACCAGCCGATCTGCCCCTCGACGCCACCCTTCTCATGCGCCCCCTGGATGCCAGGTTGACAGTAGAAGGCCTCAATGCCGTAGTGGGATCGGAACGCGGTCCACCTGTCTGCCTCGACCCGCTGGCGGGAGAATCCGATCACGCTCGCGACGGCGGCCTTGAGGTTGTCGTAGCGGATCTTCCCGGTCGGCACCCCGCCGAGCACATTGAAGGCGTGTGCGTGGCCCTCGAAGAAGGCTTCCTGCCCAGCCGAGGCGCTGATCCGGTGCACAGCCTTGCCGGAGTAGGAGAGCCGCAGACTGAACAGCGCGCAGGTGACCAGCTCGCCGCGCAGCCGGATCGCGACCTCGCCGAAGTCGACCTCGGCCTCCCGACCGGGGAGGTGCTCCTGTGGGATGAAGGTGGCGGCCGGCTCTCGACCGGCCTCGATGCGGATCTCGCGGCGACGGGTGGCGACGTAGTCGCGGACCATCCCATAGGAAACGACGCCTGTGGCCTCGTGCTCGTCCAGCAGCCGGTCGAAGATCCGCTTGGCGGTATGCCGCTGCTTCCGCGGCGCGTCGGGAGCGTCGCGCAACCAGCCGTCGATCACGTCTCGGTACGGATCGAGCCGTGACCCGCGCTTGGGCGGCGGCTTCCTGGCCTTCGGCCACGCCGACTCCAACGCAGCAGCGACCGTGCGGTACCCGACCCCGTGCTTACGCTGCAGGGCACGATTCGACATGCCCGTCCTGGCGTCGCGCCGGATCGCGGCATACAGATCCACCCGGCTTCCTGCCATCAGGCGGATCCGATCCTCAGACAAGGGGCCCTTCGCGCGGCCGGGACCGGGATCGCTTCGAGGAGGCGCAGGCGACCGTGCACGACCGACCCGCTTAGGAGCGCCGTGGGGAGTGGTCTGGCCCGGACTCCGTCAGGGAGCCGAGTGCAGTCATCGCGGATGTCTCGATCGTCGCGATGT
Source organism: Nocardioides sp. (assembly GCA_036570405.1). Lineage (GTDB taxonomy): Bacteria > Actinomycetota > Actinomycetes > Propionibacteriales > Nocardioidaceae > Nocardioides. The sequence continues at coordinate 3,065 of DATCYH010000055.1, read as the reverse complement.
CATCGAGGAGCTGACTCGCTTTGGCGAGATGGTCCGGGCTACCCGTGGCACCTGCCTTCTCGATGAGATCGGCAACGCTCGTCCAGAGCAGCGCGGATTCGGCGAAGAGATCCCTTCCCTGCTGCACGAGGTCTGCGCCCGGCTCACCTTCGAGAAGTCCCCGGCACTCGGTCAGGAAGTCTCGGTACAGGTTGCGGAACAGTGCGCCTCCGGTGCCCGCGCGTTCCATCATCGTGGAGATGATGGCGAGGTCGCGGCCGGGGACCTCGACTCGATCGAACCACGACTTAACGCGCTTGGCAGCTGTGCGGATTCCTCGGCTTCCGAGGTTGGCGATCGGCGGCGCTAGGAAGTTCTCAGCGCACGCGCTGATCGAGGGGATGATCGCCGGGATGAGGTGCCCGCCATCCGTGTTCGACGCCGTCACCTTGACGGTGAAGGACCGGTGGCGGGCCGACATTGGCCCGCGTGCGGCTCTTGCCCTGGCCAGGCTCTCCAGGCTCGTGGACACGGCTCCGCCCTGCTGCGCGGTGTCGACCAGATACGCCCGCTCGGCGTCGTAGCCGTACATGGCGACGACGTGACCGGCGAAGTGCACCCTGGATCCGAAGTACTCCAGGTCATGGCTGTCGAGCTGTAGCCCTACGGGGATCCCATCGTCGATCGAGGACCGGACCTGTTCCCAGGCCTTGCGTGCGGAGGCAGTCTCCTGCACGCGCAGCTCGATCCCCAGCCGTTGGGTCAGGTTCTGGACGAGCATGAAGGGCTTCACCCTGCCGCCCAGGAAGGGCAGCTCCTGCTGCTTCGAGTCCCAGTAAATGAAGGACAGCCCGCCCCCCAGCCCAAAGAGCATCGGTTCGGAGAGGTCGAGTCCGGCATGTCGCAGGAGAACGCCAAGCGCCGTCGTCTCGCAGTGCGCGCCGCCGGCCGTGGAGACTCCGTCGATGATCGTCTTGTCGGGCGGCTTGAGCTCGGCCTTGTCACTCATCGGATACCTGGACTCGTTCGGCGAGCCACGACCTTTCCGCCTCCAGGAGGCTGAGGGAGTAGGAGAAGACCTCACGCGCGGGGCGTGGGAGGGGAGCTTGCGACCGCTCGGCTTCCATGACGGATGCGATTCTGGCCTCGAGCTGAGTCAGCCTGCTGCGCAGCGCCTCGTCGTAGGCGCGCTCCGAGACCAGCACCAAGTTGGCCAGTCCGACCAGGACCGGATGCGGGACCGCCCGAAGATCAGCGATGAACGCAACGGCCTCATCTGCTGCGACCTGCCGCCCCTCCGCAGTGGCCTGGAACACCCGCCGAGACTTCGCGCCAGAACGGCCCTCGTCGGCGTCGACGAGGCCGCGCTTCTCCAACTTGGCGAGCACGTAGTAGATCGACGAGAAGCCGATATCCGTCCACTGTCGGATACCGCGCTCCTCGATCACCTGTTCCAGGTCGTAGCCGTGCCGGGGCTGCTCAACGATCAGGCCCAGCACGGTCAGCTCGGAAGGAGTCAATTCCATCTAGCTATTCTAGCACTAGAATATCGGTCCTGGAGACCCACCTGGACACCGGGCCGGGCACATTCACCCCCAAACCAAGGCCCGCCGGGACGCTGGTGTCAGATCTCGTCGACACTCGACCCGACGGCGGTGCCAGTGGTGCTCACGGACGTCGACAATCGGTGGCCGACGAGACCGTCAGAATCACGCCGCCGGCGGACAACCGCTGATCCGCCGCAAGACCGTGGTGCTCAAGAACGACTACATCCATCACGAGCAGGTTGTTCGGGCGCATTCTGCCGTCCGTGTGGCACGGGTCCACGCTCTCGTGGGAGTAGTACAGGCCTTGATCCGTGACTCCGGTCGACCTGTTCACGCGGTCGCACTACACTCCCTCGCTCCGCCAGCCGTCTGGGAGTTCGATGGCCAGGTCGTGCCCGATCGGGGTGAACCCGTCAGGCACCGAGGGCTCTCCAGCCGCGACCCCTCCCCGATCACCATCCCGGCGAAGGCGGCGCACTGCCATGTGTCCGGATCTGCCGATGAGCGTGCGGTCCCTCAGGTCGAGACGAGCACCGCCGTCGCCACGAACGCAGCAAGTAGCGACAGCGCCACGGCAGCGGCGCCTGTCCTTCTAGTGCGCTCGTCCGTGCGGGCGATGAAGCCGAGGGCGAGAGCGGGCACTGCCGCTAGGTAGGCGTACAGGCTGAAGAAGTAGGTCGGGGCCAGGATGAGGCTCAGCACCCCGAACCCGACCGAGATGTAGCCCAGCGGACGAACGTCCGCCTCCTGTTGCGAGGTCGTCTGTTGCGAGGTCGTCGGTTCTGTCGCGGGCACCGGGCAAGGGTACCTACCTGACGCACGGTCTTGCCGCTGATCGGGCTGGGCGGGACCCCGACTACCTCTGGTGAGTCGGCCGCAGGCGTTCGGGTCAGAGCCTGATCACCCACGGAGCCAGGTGTTCCGCGATCTTCTCCACGTCGCTGAGCCGTCCGTCTGCGATGGCCAGGATGAGTTCGACCCGCTCATCCTCTGTCGCCGTCAGGTCGCAGCCGTTCATGCCGTAAAAAAGTAGGACAGCGACGAGCCCTAGGCGCTTATTGCCGTCCACGAGCGCGTGATTGGTGATGAGGGAGTGCAGTAACGCGGCGGCCTTCCCGTTGAGACCGGGGTAGGCGTCCTCGCCGAATACCAATGCCTTCGGGCGGGCTAGGGCGGACTCCAGCAAGCCCCAGTCACGGACCTCGGGGCGGGGGCCTACCGCTACGCCGGCCGCGGCCATGAGGTCGTCAAGGTCTAGGTACTCGAATTCCTCACTCACGAGTCAGCCAGGCGCTCGAGCGCACCAACGTTCTCGCTCCTGATCTTGGCGAGAAGGTCGTCACGCCTGCGAATTCGGCGCGACGTGTACTCGAGGATCGCCGACCTGGCCACCTCTTGCTTAGACCTGTGCTCCCGAGCGGCCTGCTCGGAGAGGGCTCGGTCTTCAGCGTCGGTGAGTCGAAGTGTCATGGCCATGCCCACAACGATAGCAAGTGATACCACTAGGTATCAAGCGGTTCACTGACCCGTCTGAACGCC
>DATCYH010000054.1:0-5470 GCA_036570405.1 Nocardioides sp. | reverse complement strand
GTGTAGTAGTCCAGGCCGCGCGCGATCTTGAGCTCGGCACGGATCCGGACCCGGTCGTCGGCCAGCGGTGCGCAGGCGCGCACCAGCGCGGACAGCTCGTCGAGGCCCTCGTCGAGGAGCGTGTGGGTGACGCCCAGTGCGCGCACCTGGTCTGCGAAGGACTCGTCCTCGGTGCTGATCGCGGCCAGGGCCAGGCACTGATCGACCTGCTCGTCGTCGAGCCCCGCCTCGTCGCGCAGCAGCTCGCGGATCTTCGCCTCGGGCATCTTGTCCAGCTTGTCGATCACCCGCATGGTGCTCTCCACGCCGCCGCCGTCCTCGCTGATGCCGAGACCCAGGTAGAAGCCCTGGATCAGCTTGCGATTGTTGACCTGGAGCGTGAAACCGGGCAGGCCGATCGAGTCCGGTCTGGTCAGCGTGCCCAGGGCGTGGAGCATCACTCGGGTTACCTCGACGTCGTGGTGGAAGGGCAGCTCACCCTGTCCGACGATGTCGATGTCGGCCTGGACGAACTCGCGGAACCGGCCGTCCTGGGGCCGTTCGCCGCGCCACACCTTCTGGATCTGGTAGCGGCGGAAGGGGAACTCGAGCTTCCCGGCGTTCTCCAGCACATAGCGCGCGAAGGGCACGGTGAGGTCGAAGTGCAGGCCGAGCCCCACTCCATTGGCAGAGCGGCCCTCCTCCTCAGATTCCTGCAGTCGGCGCAGCAGGTAGACCTCCTTGGAGGTGTCTCCCTTGCGCAGCAGCTGGTCCAGCGGCTCGACGGCACGGGTCTCGATGTTGGCGAAGCCATGGAGCTCGAAGGTGCGCGAGAGTGCCTCGACCACCTGGCGCTCGACCTCACGCTGGGCGGGCAGGAACTCGGGGAAGCCACTGAGCGGCTTCGGGGTGCCCCGGCTCATGCGTCACCGTCAGTGGGGGTGGCCACGAGGTCCTGCAGGAAGGGGTTGGTTGCTCGCTCGCGACCGATCGAGGTCTGCTCGCCGTGCCCGGGGAAGACCACGATGTTGTCGGCCAACGGGAGCACCTTGCTGCGCAGGCTCTCGAGCATCTCCGAGTGGTCGCCTCCGACGAGGTCGGTGCGGCCGATGGAGCCCTGGAACAGGAAGTCCCCGGAGAACATCACCTGGGAGACGTCCTCGGGTCCGTCGTACTCCATCCGGTAGAGCACGGTCCCCGGGGTGTGTCCCGGGGCGTGGTCGACGACGACGGTGAGGCCCTCGATCTCGATGACTGATCCCTCGATGGCCTCGTGCACCTTGCCCGGCTCGCGGAAGTCAGGGGCCTGGTCCATCCCGGACTGTGCGCGCAGCATCGCTGCGGACTGGTTCGAGATCGCCGCCATCGGGTCCTTGAGCAGGTGCCGGTCGTCGGCGCCGATCCACAACGGAGCGTCATACTTGTCGGCGACGGCCTGCGCCTGCCACATGTGGTCGAAGTGGCCGTGGGTGACCAGGACTGCGGCCGGCTTCAGCGAGTGCTCGGCGACGAGCCTGTCCACGCCCTCGGCCGAGTCCTGCCCGGGGTCGATGATCACGCACTCTCCACCCGCCCCTGCACCGACGAAGTAGCAGTTTGCAGCCAACTGGCCAGCGGGAAAGCCGGCAATGAACACGGTGAAGCCCTTCGTTGCTGAGAACAGGAAGTGCCGGTCCGTGGACTGCGTCCGCAGCCGGTGAACACCAACACTGAGGGTCAGCCTACCGAGGTGTGCGAGTTGTTTGACTACGATGGGCAACCATGAGCGCGCAGCAGGAGTCCCCGTGGGGCCGGGTGGCCGATGACGGCACCGTTTTCGTACGTACGTCCGAGGGCGAGAGGTCCGTGGGGCAATACCCCGAGGGCACGCCGGAGGAGGCGCTCAAGTTCTTCACCGATCGATTCGATGCGCTGGCCTTCGAGGTCGGACTGCTCGAGCAGCGCATCAAGGGCGGCGCCCTCTCCCCCGACGAGGCCGCACAGTCGGTCAAGACCGTGCGGGAGCAGGTCACCAACGCAAACGCGGTCGGCGACCTGGAGTCCCTGCTCAAGCGGTTGGACGCCACCTCCGAGGTGATCGCAGTCCAGCGTGAGGCCCGCAAGGCCGAGCGTGCCGCGAAGGTCGCGGAGTCGCGCACCCGAAAGGAAGCCATCGTCGCCGAGGCGGAGAAGCTCGCCGGCTCGAGCGACTGGCGCAACGGCGCCAACCGACTGCGCGACCTGCTCGAGGAGTGGAAGGGCCTGCCCCGACTCGACAAGTCCGCCGACGACACCCTGTGGCGCCGGTTCTCCTCCGCCCGCACCACCTACACCCGTCACCGCAAGGCGCACTTCGCCGAGCAGCACGAGAAGCGCGACGGTGCCCGGGTGGTCAAGGAGAAGCTCGCCGTCGAGGCCGAGGGTCTGGCCACCTCCACCGACTGGGGCCCGACCGCCGGCAGGTTCCGCGACCTGATGCGTGACTGGAAGGCCGCCGGCCCGGCTCCCCGCGACGTGGACGAGGCGTTGTGGAAGCGGTTCCGAGGCGCCCAGGACGCGTTCTTCGGGGCCCGCGACGCCGCCAACGCCGAGCTCGACAAGGAGTTCGAGGCCAACGCGGTCGTCAAGGAGGGCCTGCTGGTCGAGGCCGAGGCCCTGCTGCCGGTGACCGACGTGGAGGCGGCCAAGAAGGCGTTCCGCGACATCGCCGACCGTTGGGACGAGGCCGGCAAGGTCCCTCGCGACAAGATCAAGCCCTTCGAGGCCCGGATGCGCAAGGTCGAGCAGGCGATCCGTGGCGTCGAGGACGAGAAGTGGAAGAAGTCCGACCCGGAGAAGTCGGCGCGCGCCGACGACATGATCGGCAAGCTCGAGCAGGCCATCGCCGACATCGAGACCGACCTGGACAAGCACCGCGCGGCCGGCAACCAGAAGAAGGTCAAGGAGCTCGAGGAGAACCTCGAGTCCCGCAAGGCCTTCCTCGACATGGCCCGCCGGGCGGCCCAGGACTTCTCCGCCTGACGTACGCCGACCCGTCAGTTGTTGACGGGTGGACTGGCGGGCCGTCCGTCGACCCGTCAGTTGTTGACCGTGCGACGCGCAGTTCAGCGTGTGGCGAGGCGACCGCGGCGACGCTGCGCGAGGAGGGCAGCCACGGCGAGCACAACCAGCCAGCCGACCGATGCGCCGAGCCAGAGCCGTTCCCAGGCGCCGATGGCCTCGGACTTGTTCATCATCCCGATGCCGGTGAACGAGGCCCAGAAGAACGGCAGGGCCAAGAATCCGGCTATCCGCTCCGGGCCCCGCTCGAAGAACGCGCTGATCGCGGCGATCAGCATGGTGAGGAACATGACCGCGGCGAAGGTCCCGGCGATGATGCCGTGCATCCCGGCCTCGAGGCTGAGCAACCCACTGCGCTGGCCGGTGCCGCACCCCGCCTCGCCGTGGTGGCAGTCGGCGCGGAAGAGCACCACCAGGCCGAACAGGACGCCGGCAAGGACCAGGAAGGCACCGGCGATCTTCGTCCGCCAAGCGGCCAGCACCAGGATCCCTGCGAACAGGTGGGCAAGCGCGAAGGCGGCCAGGCAGAGGCTGCCCAGGGTTGCGACCGATGAGCCATCGGCCGCCAGGCTGGAGACATAGTCCCGCTTCATCGAATAGCCGTCGGCAGCAACGGCCGAGGCGATCACGTCAAGGGCGAGGAACGCCACGACAGCAGCGAGTGTCAACACCGCGAGGAGCCGGACGGTGTCCTCGTGCCTCATTGGGTGATGCGGTAGGCGTCGAACACCCCGGGCACCGAGCGGACGGCTCGCAGCACGCTGTCCAGGTGCAAGGCATCGGCCATCTCGAAGGAGAACTTGCTCTTGGCGACCCGGTCCCGAGTCGTGGTCAGGGACGCGCTGAGGATGTTCACGTGGACGTCCGAGAGCGCCATCGTGATGTCTGAGAGCAACCGGGCCCGGTCCAGCGCCTCGACCTGGATGTTGACCAGGAACGTCGACTTGGTCGTCGGCTGCCACTGGACGTCGATCAGCCGCTCCGGCTGCGAGCGCAGGCTCTCGGCGTTGGTGCAGTCGGCCCGGTGCACCGAGACTCCCCCACCCTTGGTCACGAAGCCGAGGATCTCGTCCGGTGGCACCGGCGTACAGCACTTGGCCAGCTTGACCCACAACCCGTCGGCGCCCTTGACCACGACCCCGGCGTCCTCGGCGCCACCAAGACGGCGGCGGGCCCGGCGGCCGGTGATGGTGACTCCCTCGGCCAGGTCCTCCTGGGCACCCTGGTCGCCACCGTGCAGGTCGATCACCTTGCGTACGACGGTCTGCGCGCCGAGGTTGCCCTCGCCGACCGAGGCATAGAGCGCACTGACGTCGGCGAGCTTCAACTGCTCGGCGACCACGGTCAGGGACTCGTGCGAGAGCAGCCGCTTGATCGGCAGGCCCTCCTTGCGCATCAGCTTGGCGATCTGCTCCTTGCCGTGATCGATCGCCTCCTCGCGCCGCTCCTTGGTGAACCAGTGCCGGATCTTGGAGCGGGCTCGCGGTGACCGGACGAAGGTCAGCCAGTCACGCGAGGGGCCGGCGTTGGGTGCCTTGGTGGTGAAGACCTCGATCACGTCGCCGTTGTCGAGCGTCGACTCGAGCGGGATCAACCGGCCGTTCACCCGGGCACCGATGGTGTGGTGGCCAACCTCGGTGTGCACGGCATAGGCAAAGTCGATCGGGGTCGCGCCGACGGGGAGTGCGATCACGTCGCCCCGGGGGGTGAAGACATAGACCTCGGCCCGGTTTATCTCGAAGCGCAGCGACTCCAGGAACTCGCCCGGGTCCTCGACATCGTGCTGCCACTCGAGCAGTTGCCGGACCCAGGTCATGTCGCCGGTGGTCTCGTCGCCGCGGCGATCGGTGTCGACGCCGTTGCGGGTGTCTTCCTTGTACTTCCAGTGCGCGGCGACACCGTACTCGGCACGGCGGTGCATCGCGAAGGTGCGGATCTGCATCTCCACGGGCTTTCCCTGCGGACCGATCACCGTGGTGTGCAGGGATTGGTACATGTTGAACTTCGGCATCGCGATGTAGTCCTTGAACCGTCCGAGGACGGGGTTCCAACGCGAGTGGACGATGCCGAGTGCGGAATAGCACTCCCGGTCCTCCTCGACGAGGATCCGGATGCCGACCAGGTCATAGATGTCGGAGAACTCGCGTCCCCCGACGATCATCTTCTGGTAGATCGAGTAGTAGTGCTTGGGACGCCCGGTGACGCGGGCGGTCAGCCGGGCGGTCTTGAGGTCGGCCTCGACCTGCTTGATCACCTCGGCCAAGAACTGGTCGCGCGAGGGTGCCCGCTCGGCGACCACCCGCACGATCTCGTCGTAGATCTTGGGGTGCAGGGTCGCGAAGGCGAGGTCCTCGAGCTCCCACTTGAGGGTGTTCATGCCCAGCCGGTGGGCCAGCGGCGCGAAGATCTCGAGCGTCTCGCGGGCCTTGCGCTCCTGGGTGTCCTGCTTGAG
>DATCYH010000053.1:0-2456 GCA_036570405.1 Nocardioides sp. | reverse complement strand
CACCGCAAGGGGCACTAGGATTCCCGGGACATCGACGTGAAGGGGGACGCCAGCGTGGCGGGCTTGCCGCAGGAGGGACAGGCCTTCGGCCGGTACGACATCGATCGTCGCATCGGTCGTGGAGGCATGGGCGTCGTCTATGCCGCCGTCCAGCGGGGTCTGGGCCGTCAGGTGGCGCTCAAGGTCCTCTCCTCCGACCTGGCCGACAACGAGGACTACCGCCACCGCTTCCTGCGCGAGGCGGAGGTGCTGGCCCGGCTCGACTCCCCGCACATCATCCAGGTGCACGACGCCGGTGAGCAGGACGGCTGGCTCTACATCGCGACCCAGCTCGTGCCGGACGGCGACCTCCAGCAGATGCTGAACACCAGCGGACCGCTGGCGCCCGAGCTCGCCCTGGACCTGACCGCCCAGGTCGCCGACGGCATCGAGACCGCGCACCGCGCCGGCATCATCCATCGCGACATCAAGCCCTCCAACGTGCTGCTGCGCCGACGTTCGGACGACGACCTCCAGGCCTATGTCTGCGACCTCGGCATCTCCCGGGTGATGGACTCGGCGCACACCAAGACCCAGGGCGTGATCGGCACGTTCGCCTACATGGCGCCCGAGCGGCACGAGGGACTGGACGCGACCGAGGCCAGTGACACCTATGCGCTGGGCTGCCTGCTGTGGGCCTGCCTGTCGGGTGAGGCGCCCTACCGCGGAACCGACGGCCAGGTGCTGATGGGGCACCTGAACGGAGCCGTGCCCCAGCTGCCCGGCAGCGACCCGCGCAGCGTGGCGATCAACGCGATCCTGCGCCGCTCGATGGCAAAGGTCCCGGCCGAGCGGCACCGGACGGCGGCGGAGTTCCAAGCCTCCTGCGAGGCGGCAGCCAAGCTGGGTACCTCGGGCGCGCGCAACGTCTCGCCGGCGAACTCCTGGCCGGCACCCGGGTCGCAGGGCTCAGGCCCGCAGTTCGGCTCCGGCCCGCACCACTCGAACCCGCAGTTCGCCTCGGGCCCGCAGCACCAGTCCGGACCGCAGCACCAGTCCGGACCGCAGCACCAGTCCGGCCCGCAGCACCAGTCCGGACCGCAGCACCAGTCCGGTCATTCCGTCTTCGGCGCTCCGCAGCCGTTCGCCGGTCAGGGACAGTGGGACCGGACCGGGGGAGCAGGCAAGCAGTCAGTCAACGACAACAGGCTCACCTGGGCGATTGCCGGGCTGGCCGCGCTGATCCTGATCGTCGGCGTCGTTGCCATCGTGGCGCTCAACATGGGGGACAAGAAGGGCCAGGGCTCGCCGGACGGGGTGACCAACGCTGCGGACGCCCCGACCAGTGCCAGCACCGATGACTTCTGCCCGGCCTTCGAGAAGGTCCAGGACGCCTCGGTCTCCTTCGAGTCCGCGAAGTCGAGCATCCAGGAGTTCAAGGACGTCGGGACCACCCAGGGCACGAGCGAGAGCCAGCGCAACGGCTTCGAGAAGTTCGTCGGCCTGGTCGAGGACAGCGAGAGCCAGAGCGACTATGCCACCGGTCTGAGCGACCTGTCGGTCGGCGACAGCGCCGACGTCTATGCGTTTCTCTCGCGCGGCCGCACGATCTGTCCCTGACAGGTCCGCAGGCGCAGGGGCGAGCGCTTAGCAAGTCTTCATGGAGATCTTGTCGCACCAGGTACGTCAAGATCTCCTTGATCATCGGTTGAGGGCGCAGTCAGCCGTCCCCGTGGCGCGAGCACTCGTGCGAGTTGGCCGGCAGGCGGTTCCCGACGGATCGCGGTTCAGTCGTCCGGGTCGTCGAGGCGGGCCAGCCAGGTGGCGAACCGCTCGACGGGGACCTCGAACTCGGGGAACGTGTCGGTGAACTCCTGCAGGCGATCGGCGATCCACGCCAGGGTGACCTCTTCGTCACCCCGGCGCTTCTCGAGCTCTTCGATACCGCGATCAGTGAAATACATGGCCGACGTGCCTCAGTCGAACGCCGCGTCGAGCAGGTTGCGCTGCTCCTCCTGGTGACGCTTCGCGACACCGACGGACGGAGACGAGGAGGCACGACGCGTGACCGGCTCGACGGTGATGTCGAGCTCGTCCCACACGTTGAGCGTGTAGTGCGGCCACGGGCCCATGTTCTGCGGCTCGTCCTGGACCCAACGGACCTTCTTGAGGTTGGGGAACTTGGCGATCTCGGCCTTGATCTCCTCGGTCGGCGTGGGATAGAGCCGCTCGACACGGGCGATCGCGAACTTCTCGCCGTTCTCCCGCTTCTTTCGGTCGACCATCAGGTCCCAGGTCACCCGGCCCGAGCACAGCAGCAGGGTCTCCACCTTGTCCGGGTCGGCCTCGCCGTCACCGATCAGCGGCAGGAAGGACCCCTCGGTGAAGTCCTCGGGCTGTGAGGCGGCTTCCTTGCGCTTGAGCATCGACTTGGGCGTGAAGACGACCAGCGGCCGGTGCTCCTCGCCGAGCGAGTG
>DATCYH010000052.1:0-4352 GCA_036570405.1 Nocardioides sp. | reverse complement strand
CTCGGTGCCCATCACCCTTCTGACGCTCATGCTTCGAGCCTACTCGTCATCGGCGACAGCGCTGCGGGTCTGTGCCGGGCGACGTACATCCTCGAGGACCATTAACGTGACTGGCATGGGCTACTGGACTGACCGTGTCGTGCCGCGACTCACCGATGTCGCCTTGTCCTCGCAGGTGATCTCAGATCTCCGCGCGCGTACCTGCGCGGGCCTGTCCGGGCGGGTCCTCGAGATCGGCTTCGGCTCCGGGCTCAACCTTCCGCACCTGCCCGCCTCCGTCACCGGACTCGACGCGGTCGAGCCCTCGGAGCTGGGCTGGTCGCGCTCGGAGGTACGTCGTACTGCCGCGGCCGTTCCGGTGATGCGCGTCGGGCTCGACGGTCAGTCGATCGACTCGTCCCGGACCTATGACTCGGCCTTGGTCACGTTCACCCTCTGCACCGTGCCGGACGCGTCGCGGGCACTGGGCGAGGTCGTCCGTCTGCTCCGACCCGGTGGGCGGTTGCACTTCCTCGAGCACGGCCTCTCCCCCGACACCGGGGTGGCCAGGTGGCAGCGCCGGCTGGACGGCATACAGGGGCTTGCCTGTGGCGGTTGCCAGTTGACCAAGGACGTGCCGACGCTCGTCGAGGCTGCCGGACTGGAGATCGTCATGCTCGACACGCGTCATCTGCAGCCCGGCCCCGCACCCACACGCGCGTGGTCCTACGGGTTTCTCGGCATCGCGGAGCGCCCGAGCGCCCACTGAGCGTCAGAGATATTGACCCGTGTTCGCCACCGTGTCGATCGACCGTCCGGGTTCGGTGCCCTGCTTGCCGGTGATCAGGGTGCGGATGAAGACGATCCGCTCCCCCTTCTTGCCGGAGATGCGCGCCCAGTCGTCGGGGTTGGTGGTGTTGGGCAGGTCCTCGTTCTCCTTGAACTCGTCGACACACGCCTGGAGCATGTGCTGGACCCTGAGCCCGCGCTGGTCGTGGTCGAGGAGGTCCTTGATCGCCATCTTCTTGGCCCGGTCCACGATGTTCTGGATCATCGCCCCGGAGTTGAAGTCCTTGAAGTAGAGGACTTCCTTGTCGCCGTTGGCATAGGTGACCTCGAGGAAGCGGTTCTCCTCGGTCTCGGTGTACATCCGCTCCACAGTCGCGCGGATCATCCCGTCGACGCACGCCTCGGGGTGACCACCGAACTCGGCCAGGTCGTCGGCGTGCAGCGGGAGGTCGGGGGTCAGGTACTTGCTGAAGATGTCGCGGGCCGACTCGGCGTCGGGGCGCTCGATCTTGATCTTCACGTCGAGCCGACCGGGGCGCAGGATGGCCGGATCGATCATGTCCTCACGGTTGGACGCCCCGATGACGAGCACGTTCTCGAGCAGCTCCACGCCGTCGATCTCGCTGAGCAGCTGCGGGACGATCGTGTTTTCCACATCGGAGGACACCCCGGAACCGCGGGTGCGGAACAGCGAGTCCATCTCGTCGAAGAAGACGATGACGGGGGTGCCCTCGGAGGCCTTCTCGCGGGCCCGCTGGAAGACGAGACGGATGTGCCGCTCGGTCTCGCCGACATACTTGTTGAGCAGCTCGGGGCCCTTGATGTTGAGGAAGTAGGACTTCCCCTCCTGCCCGGTCTTCGCGGCGACCTTCTTGGCCAGCGAGTTGGCCACGGCCTTGGCGATCAGGGTCTTGCCGCATCCGGGGGGCCCGTAGAGCAGTACCCCCTTGGGCGGCTTGAGCTGGTGCTCCTTGAACAGCTCGGGGTGGAGGTAGGGCAGCTCGACAGCGTCGCGGATCTGGTCGATCTGGCCGATCAGGCCGCCGATCGCGGAGTAGTCGATGTCCGGGACCTCTTCGAGGACGAGCTCCTCGACCTCGGACTTCGGGACCTTCTCATAGGCATAGCCGGACCGGGAGTCGAGCAGCAGCGAGTCCCCCGCACGCAGTTTCTCAGCACGCAACGGCTCGGCCAGTCGCACGACCCGCTCCTCGTCGGCGTTCGCGATGACCAGGACCCGGTCGCCGTCGGCGAGGATCTCCTTGAGCATCACGACCTCGCCGATCTTCTCGAACGCCATCGCGGCCACGACGTTGAGCGCCTCGTTGAGCATGACCTCCTGGCCACGCTGAAGCTCGTCGATCTCGACGTTGGGGCTGACCGTCACGCGCAGCTTGCGACCGCCCGTGAACACGTCGACCGTGTCGTCGTCGTTGCGCGACAGGAACGTGCCGAATCCGGCCGGCGGCTGGGCCAGGCGGTCGACCTCCTCCTTGAGGGTCAGGATCTGGTCACGTGCCTCGCGCAGGGTCTGGGCAAGCCGCTCGTTCTGCGAGGTGACCGCAGCCAGCGAACGCTGGGTGTCGGCCAGTCGCTGGTCGAGGAGCCGCGACTGGGCCGGCCCGTCGGCCAACCTCCTGCGCAGGTCAGTGACCTCTGCCTCCAGGAACCTCACCTGGGCGGTGAGCTCCTCGGGACTGCGTGAGTCTTCTGATGCCGTCATGTGCATCCACCTCCTGCGTCGTGCTTGTGACCTTACCCATTCAGCAAAGGAACGGAAGTGGTTCGACACAGGTGTCGGCAAGGATTTGCCAGGGTGACGACAACGGCCGGCTCAGTCCTCCACCGGCTCGACGGGCACCCCGTCCGGCCGGGGCCCCAGATAGTCGGGGCCGTATGCACCCGGTGCCGGGCGACGCTTCTTGCGCGGGGCGGTCTCTCCGGGAGCCATCCTGCGGGCGGTGACCAGGAACGCCGTGTGGCCGATCATCTTGTGGCCGGGACGGACCGCGAGGCCCTCGACGTGCCAGTCACGCACGAGCGACTCCCAGGGCTGCGGCTCGGTGAACCCGCCGTGGACGCGCAGGGTCTCGACATAGCGCGACAGCTGGGTGGTGGTCGCGACATAGGCGACCACGATGCCGCCGGGGACGAGCGCGTCGGCGACCGCATCGATGCACTCCCAGGGGGCGAGCATGTCGAGGATGACCCGGTCCACCCGCTCGCCGGAGGCGGGCAGTGCCTCCTGCAGGTCACCAAGGCGCAGGTCCCAGGCGGGGTGGGTCTCGCCCTCGGGGGCGTGGAAGAACTGGTTCACGTTGCGGCGGGCGACATCGGCAAACTCCTCGCGGCGCTCCCACGAGATCACCTTGCCGAAGGGGCCGACCGCACGCAGCAACGAGCAGGTCAGGGCGCCCGATCCGACACCCGCCTCGACCACGCGGGCGCCGGGGAAGATGTCACCCATCGCCACGATCTGCGCGGCATCCTTCGGATAGACCACGGCCGCGCCACGCGGCATCGACACCACGAACTCGGAGAGCAAGGGACGGAAGACAAGATATTCGCCGCCCGCGGATGAGACGACGGTGAAGCCCTCCTCGCGGTTGATCAGCTCATCGTGCTCGATGTGACCCCGGTTGCTGAAGAACCGCTTGCCCGGCGTCAGCTCGAAATTGTGGCGGCGCCCCTTCTGGTCGGTCAGCCGCACCCACTCACCAACCCGCAGGGGGCCACGGTGCACGCCTGCCCAGGCCTCGGTCGGGACGTCGGGGAGCTGTTGCTGGTCGGACATGAGCGGCACCCTACTTGTGGCGCTCGGTGAACGCGCGATCGACGTCGGCTGTCGCCAGTACGCCATAGATGCTGCCGTCCTCCTCGAGGAGGAGGTACTCGTGCGCGGGCAGCCGGGTGATCGCCCTGATCAGGTCCTCCCCGGCCAGTCCCACCGGCAGGGTGAGTCCGGCCTCGAGGCTGCGCGCGATGGTCGAGACGGCAACCCATGGGCGGCGTTCCTCGGGCACGGCCAGCAGTGCAGCCTCGTTGACGATGCCGATCGGGTCACCGGAACGGTCCAGTGTGACGATGCCGCCGGATGCGGACTCCTGAGCACGACGTACGGCCTCGGCCACCGGCATCTCCTCGGGCACGGCGAGGGTCTTGCGGGCCAGCTTGCGGGCCACGATCCCGGGCAGTCGTCGGCGCAGCTTGGCGCCCTGCATCGAAGCGGTGGCCCCGGAGTAGAGGAAGACGGCGATGATGAACGCCAGCAGGTAGTCGAACAGGCTCGGCGTGACCCCGAGGACGTGCTGCATGAACAACGGCCAGGCCAGGGCCAGGACTGCGGTGATCCGGCCACCCCATCCGGCGGCGATGGTGCCGCGGTGGGCGTTGCCGCTGACCCCCCAGACCGCGGACTTCAGCACCCGGCCACCGTCGAGTGGCAGGCCCGGGACCAGGTTGAGCACGCCCACCAGGAGGTTGGCTCCGGCCAGGCCCCCGACGCAGAGCCTGAGCACTCCGTCGGGGGTGACGAACCACAGCGGGATGGCGAGCAGCCCGACCGCGATCGAGGTGATCGGCCC
>DATCYH010000051.1:0-1964 GCA_036570405.1 Nocardioides sp. | reverse complement strand
ACAGCGCGCAGCCGGGGTCAGGTCGGGTGAGCACGACGGCCGCACCGAGGATGGCGGTGACCTCCTCGGCGATCGTCGCCCGGGGCGCCCAGCGCCGACGATGCCCGCACGCATCCCACGGTGACGGGCGCTGCCCGGCCTGGCGAATCCCTCCCTGGGCCTTCGACCCGAAGCCGGCCAGACGCGGGTCGCACCACGGAGCCAGGAGACGGCCCTGGAGCAGTTCCTCTGCGTACCGGGAGGCGCCCACGGTCGGCTGCTCGATCGCGCAGATCCACAGATCCTCAGGATGGAGGTTCTTGGACTGGGCGACGTTGATGCGGTGCCGTCCGGCGCGCTCCCGACCGGACGCGGCCTGCCCGACGTAGATCGCTCTCGTCCCGGTCAGGAGGTCCGTGCCGTACATCTCCAGTTCGTTCCGGCCATCAGCGGCCAGCGTCCTCGAGTCGATGTCGAGGCCGAGGCAGTAGGCGACGGGACGATCCGGCAGCACTGCGGTGTCGAGGCGCTGGCGCTCGGTCTCGAGCAGAGCTGCGACGAGACGATCGGCCAACCGGTTGGGTTCGCCGAGGATCGGTGCAGGCATGGATTGGGTCCTCCCGTCCGCCGAGCGATGCTCGCCCGGTCGAGGAGAACCCTCTCCGGAGGGGGTCGCTCTCGGATCCGCGCTGAAGGGGCTTGGGTCTCGAGCACCCGCGTCGACGGTCGAAACGGTCAGCAGATCGCTGACGAGCACCAACCGACAGGAACCACGCATGCCCACACCCCGAGAGCTCGAGCTCCGCAAGCAGATCAACGCAAGGCTCGACGCTGCGTATCGCCGGATGCGATCCTTCCCCGCCATCGAGGGCGGAGGCGTCGCGCCCGAGACCCTGGATGACTGCGCGACCCGGATCTACGAGCTCTGCGGTCACCTCAACCAAGCGGAGCTCGCACTTCGTGAGCTCCAGACGCTCGAAGGCCTCAGCACCGAGAGCGCCTGGGCCGGTGGAGGCGTCGACGCCATCATCAAGAACCTCCGTGACGGTGCAGCCCTTCTCGCCGCCCAGGTCGACGTGGAGCGCTTCGACCAGCAGCTCTCGTCCTGATCAACTCAGGTATCCCGGTGGCCCGGGCCGCGATGCGGTCCGGGCCATTCCCTGTGCATCGGCACGGCACAGCGCTGGGTACCGGAGGCCGCCGGCCCATCGCTGACGTAGGTCGCGGACTCTTGATCAACGTGTCGCGAACAACCTTCACCCCGACCAGCGCTTGCCCTTCCTCGCCTGCTTGAGCTGTGAGGGTGACTGGGCGCCTGCGCCGGCCGAGGTCCTGGCGACCTCCCTGGCATCCTCGCAGCGCTGGCATCGCTCTGCGCCCAAGGGGATCCAGGTCTCGCACCTCGTCTCTCGGCACATACGCCGGATGACGTGCGCCCGGTCGTTGCGACACTGGGGCTGCGGCGAGAGCGAAGCGACGAACTCGTGCTCGCACGTCTCACACCGGTACCGGATCTTTGGGTTCGGTTGCGGCGTCGGCGCCTGCCGTGCGTGCCGGGCTAACCGCTCTCGCGGCCGTTCCTCCCTGAGCGCATTCCTAGCGGCACGCAGCTTCTCGACGTCGGCGACGAGCTGCAAGTCGGCTGCTGCCTCCCGGCGGATGTCGGTTGTGGCCAGGCGTTTACGCACAGCGTTCGTGATCGCCTCCATGACCGAGTCCAGATCGCGTTCGACATCGGTGTTGGTGAACCGCAGGACTTCGAAGTGGTTGGCCCGCATGTGGTCGTCGCGTCGCCTGTCGGCGGTGCTGCGAGTGTCATGGGCGCTCCCGTCAACTTCGATCACCAGCTCGACGTCGGGCACCGCGAAGTCGGCGATCCACCCGTCGATCTCCAACTGGCTGACTACGGCATGACCCAGAACACCATGCCGTAGACGTAACCAGAGCTGGTGCTCCGCAGCCGTCGGGGCACGGCGCATCGACGC
>DATCYH010000050.1:0-1875 GCA_036570405.1 Nocardioides sp. | reverse complement strand
TTCGCCTACTACGCCGGCTATGACCTCGGCTATCGCGCCGGCCTGCTGATCGTGGCGCTCGCCCTCGCCCTGGTGGGGATGGCCGTCACGTCGCGGGACCTGTCCGCGGTCGAGGTCGACGTGTCGTCCCGGCCGGCGCTGCGTGCGGGGGCAGGCACGATCGCGATCGCGCTGATGGCCGCCCTCTTCGGGCCCTACATCACCGTCGCCGCTGTGGTTGACGACGACACCGGTGGCGCCGGCCAAGGCCTGCGGGTGGTGTCCTGGAACCTGCGGATGGGCTATGGGATGGACGGAGAGTTCGACCCCCGGGCGGTCGCTGCCCAGATCGCTGACCAGGACCCGGACGTTGTACTCCTCAGCGAGGTCGATCGGGCCTGGCTGCTCAACGGCGGCCAGGACCAGCTCGCCATCCTGGCGCGGCTGCTCGACATGGAGGCCCACTTCGGTCCAGCCGCAGACGCGGTCTGGGGCGATGCGATCCTGACCGACCTGCCGGTCGAGGACGTCCGGTCCCGCCCGCTGGACTCGTTCGGGGCTGTCACCGGTGCGCAGGTGCTCAGCGCGACCATCACCAAGGACGGTCAGGACTACGACGTGGTGTCCACGCACGTGCAGCCGCACCCGAGCAAGGACGGCGAGGACGGGGCGCTGGCCCAAGCACTGGTCATCTCGGGCCTCGCGCTGCGCCTGCACGACAGCGGCAACCCGACCGTCCTCGGAGGCGACTTCAACTTCGAGCCCGGCGATCCGTCCTGGGACGTGATGACCGGCACAGGTCTGAGCGATGCGTTGGCCGAGGCGCGTCCGCTGCCGACCTCCCCGGCCGACCGGCCCGAGCAACAGATCGACCACGTCTTCGCCAGCCCTGAGCTGAAGGCCAGCGACCCGGTCGCCTTCGGTGGCGAGCTGTCCGACCACCGCGGGGTGGCGGTCACGCTCACCCGGGAAGGTGATGCCTGACGGGGGAGCAGTCAGTGACCGGCAATGACCATGCCCGCAGGCTGTGCCGATGGGCTGGCGGCGTGCACCTAGAATCGACACCATGATTCGCCGTATCGATCTCCGCGGACGCACTGCTGCTCCCGTCGACTACCGGAGCGTGGTTCCACGCTCCGAGTTCGACGTGGAGGCGGCGACCCATGTGGTCCGGCCGATCTGTGACGACGTACGCGACCGGGGCGTCGAGGCGATCGCCGAATACTCCGCGAAGTTCGACGGTGTCGAGCAGACCCACATCGCCGTTCCGCGCGAGCGGCTCACCCAGGCCCTGGCCGCTCTCGACCCCGACGTGCGTGCAGGTCTCGAGGAGTCGATCCGTCGACTCCGGTTGACCTGTGAGGCCGAGCTGGAGCAGGACGTCATCACCGAGCTCGGCACCGGCGCCACCGTCACCCACAAGCTGGTCGCGGTCAATCGGGTCG
The DNA here is from genome assembly GCA_036570405.1 of Nocardioides sp. Classification (GTDB taxonomy): domain Bacteria; phylum Actinomycetota; class Actinomycetes; order Propionibacteriales; family Nocardioidaceae; genus Nocardioides. The sequence goes on along the minus strand of DATCYH010000050.1, from coordinate 451 downwards.
GGCTCTATGTCCCGGGCGGACTCGCCCCTCTCGTCTCCAGCGTGATCATGAACGTCGTGCCCGCCCAAGTTGCCGGCGTGCGGTCGATCGCGCTCACCTCATCGCCGCAGAAGGAGCACGACGGGCTGCCGCACCCGACGATCCTGGCTGCCTGCGAGCTGCTCGGCGTCGAGGAGGTCTACGCCGTCGGCGGCGCCCAGGCGATCGCCATGTTCGCCCATGGCGCGGGCCCGTGCGCCAAGGTCGACCTGGTGACGGGACCCGGAAACATCTACGTCGTCTCGGCCAAGCGCCTGCTCAAGGGCCTGGTCGGCATCGACTCGGAGGCCGGTCCCACCGAGATCGCTGTGCTCGCCGATGACACCGCCAACGCGGCGTACGTCGCGGCCGACCTGATCAGCCAGGCCGAGCACGGCCCGCTCGCCTCCGCGGTCGTGGTCACCCCGGACGA
>DATCYH010000049.1:0-2861 GCA_036570405.1 Nocardioides sp. | reverse complement strand
GCCGCAACGAGCTCGGGACGCTTGAGGAAGGTCAACTTCCGGTTCCCGAAGTGATAGGCCATCGCTCCGAACGGCTCCGGCCGCAACGCCACTGACGGGGAGAGTGCCCAGGGCTCGTCGAGAAACTCGACGAACCCCGGGGCGGTCACCGATGACATCTCAGTAGACGCCGCACATGCCATCGATCGAAACCTCTTCGATGAGGTCCTCGGCCGTGACCTGGGGATCGATTTCCACGGTGCTCTCGGGATCCATGGGGACTCCTCCTCGTGCTCGTTGATTCCCGTCAGGTTAGGTGCACCGGATGCCGCAATGGAAGAGTTTTACCGAAAGGAAGTAGATTAATTTTCATGCCGCCTACCCAGCCGACCCTCGGCCGACCGGAGTCGACCTCGCATGCCGAGATCGAGCAGGCCGCGTTCCGTCTCTTCTCCGAGCGTGGGTTCGAGGGCACGACGATGAGCGCGATCGCCGAGGCGGTGGGCGTCGGCCGGCGCACGCTGTTCCGCTACTACGCCTCCAAGAACGACATCCCTTGGGGACAGTTCGACGAGACGCTGACCAGGTTCCGCGAGCTCCTGGAGGCCTCGCCGCCGGACCTGCCTCTCCACCTGGTGGTGCACAGGGGAGTGCTCGCCTTCAACGATTTTCCTGAAGAGGCCCGGCCGACTCATCGAGAGCGGATGCACCTGATCCTGCGCACCCCGGCGCTGCAGGCCCATTCCGCTCTCCGCAACGCCCAGTGGCGCGCGGTCATTGCGGGCTATACGGCGGCGCGTTACGGGCTGGCGCCCGGTGACCCGTTGCCGACCACGGTTGCGCACGTCTGGCTCGCGCTGGCGCACTCTGCCTATGAACAGTGGCTCAGCGACCCACAGGCGTCACTCGCCCAGTTGCTGGACGTGAGGATGCGGATCCTGCGGGATCATCTTCAGGACCTGCCGCCTAGTTGAGCGCGCGTTGTGCGGCCGAGAGAGCCCTTCCGGAACGGTCCGCGAGGTTCGCGGCCTCCTCGAGATGCATCAGGCACTCGGTGACGGCCTCCTTCATGGCCGGGTTGTCGGCCAGGTAGCCCCGCTCCTCGAGCGAGGCGGCAAGGTTCTCCCCGAGCTCGGTCAGCACCTCCGGGAACAGGTGTGCGGCGGTCACCAGATGTCCGAGCAGCGCGTGCAGCACCTCGGTCGACGTGGCAGATGCGCTGATCTGCTTCATCGAGCGGATCGCCTCGTAGAGCAGTTCGGCATCCTGGACGACATCGAGCTGGACCTCGGGCACGTCGGAGTTCTGTTCCGATTCCATCGCCACCTCCGCAGTGATCGTTGACCCGCATCTAATCAGACGTGGCTGGGATACGCCGACGAACCACCGCGAGCACCTGGAGGCTCGTCGGACCACCAGGCAGTGCCGGTGCGCACATGCGTGCGCCGCGGGTGGACTAACCGCTCCACTCCTCGGCCAGCAGGGCATAGGCAAAGCCGTCGAGCCAGCCCTTGGTGCGATGCAGCGAGTCCCTGATGTTGTGCGCCTCCCGACGCATCCCGAGTCGTTCCATCAGCCGCCACGACGGCTCGTTGGCCTCGAAGCAGTAGGCCGTGACCCGACGCATCCCGAGCGTAGCGAAGCAGAACTCGATCAAGGCACGCACGGCCTCGGTGGCATAGCCCCTGCCCTCGAAGTCGGGGTGCAGCACCCAGCCCAGCGCCGCTTGTGTGCCGGCCGCCTTCTCGTGCACCTCTATCTGCGACCAGGGGCCTTCCCTGAGGAGCATCAGGTCTCCGATGACCTCTCCGTCCAACTCGATCAGCAACGTGTCGGCGAGGCGCTTCGGCTCGACGAAACCCTCCGACCACTCGGCGAAGTCGGTCGGCTGCCGGTTGATCCACTCGGCCACCGTCGGAAGCTGACGGAAGCGCCAGACCGCTTCGGCATCCTGCGCAGTTGCCGGGCGGATGGTCAGGCGCTCGGTGCGCAGCGGCCAGTCGAGATCCGAGAGGGTGCTCACTCAGCGATCATGCTCCTTGTGGGTGGCGACTGTCATGATCTTTTCCATGCGCACACCAGTGGTTCTCGGAGCATCTCTCCTGCTGGCCCTGCCCACCGCCTCCTGCAGCCTGCTCGGCGACGACGGTGATCCACAGGCGACGGCCGACATGCTGGCCGCGGCTCTCTCGGCGAAGGATCTGGCGGACGTGCCGTTCACCGGTGCTCGTCCGGACGAGGAGTTCACGGCCGTCGTCGACGGCCTCGGCGAGTCAGGGGCGAAGGTGGACGCCGACGTCGGCGACGTCGAGGACGACAGGACCACCGCGAGCCTGACCTGGACCTGGGACCTGGGTGGGGCCCAGTGGAAGTACGACGCCACCGCGCACCTGACCCGTGTCGACGACGAGTGGAAGGTGGTCTGGGCACCCAGCCTGGTCGAGCCCTCCCTGAAGGACGGCGAGGAGCTCTCACTCGACCACCTCCAGGCCAAGCGCGGCGAGATCCTGGCCGGTGACAAGGAGCCGATCGTCACCGACCGCGACGTGCTCAAGCTCGGCCTCGACAAGACGAAGATCAAGAAGAGCCAGGTTGCCAGCAGCGCCAAGGCGATCGCCAGGGCGGTCGGCATCGACGAGGCCGGCTTCGTGAAGAGGGCCGAGGCAGCAGGCGACAAGGCGTTCGTCGAGGCACTGGTGATGCGGGCCGAGGACGCCCGGACACAGCTCGACGCCTCCTACGAGGAGATCCCGGGCGCGGTCTCCCTGGGCTCCCAGATGCCGCTCGCGCCGACCCGGACGTTCGCCGCACCACTGCTCGGCACCGTGGGACCGGTGACCGCCGAGATCGTGAAGAAGTCCAAGGGACGACTCGCACCCGGC
>DATCYH010000048.1:0-3593 GCA_036570405.1 Nocardioides sp. | reverse complement strand
CCTCCACGATGCCGGCCGCCTCGTGGCCGAGCAGGAAGGGGAACTCGTCGTTGATCCCGCCCTCGCGGTAGTGCAGGTCGGTGTGGCAGACCCCGCAAGCCTGGATCTTCACGACCGCCTCGCCCGGACCGGGATCTGGGACGTTGATCCTCACCACTTCGACCGGAGCGCCCTTTGCCTTGGCGACCACTGCTCTGACCTGCTGCACGGTTCCTCCTGCTCGTCGGCTGCCAGCGCGCTGGCTTCGAGATCAGGCTATCGACCCATCGGTCACGAGTCAGGACGAGGATGCAACCTCCATGCTGGTCAACGCGTCTGGGGGTGGACGAGGATGGGCGGTGGAAGATGCAGGCGGCGACTCAGGCGGGCTCGACGACGATGGCAGCAGGACGGGGTTCGGCCAAGGACGCCGAGTTCAGTGCGTGGATGTCCGCGCGCCAACCCGCGCTGCTGCGGACGGCATACCTGCTGTGCGGTGAGCACCACGGCGCCGAGGACCTGGTCCAGGTCACCCTGGCGAAGGTCTACCTGAACTGGACGAAGGTCCACACCCGCGAGGCGATCGACGGCTATGCCAGACGGATCCTGGTCAACGAGCACAACTCGTTGTGGCGCAGGGCGTTCAAGAAGCGCGAGACCCTCAGCGCCGAGATTCCCGGGTGGATCGCGACCCGTGACGTGTACGACGAGGGGCGCGGGTCGGCCCTGTGGGAGCTGGTCCAGACGCTCCCGCCCAAGCAGCGCGCGGCCGTGGTGCTGCGCTACTACGAAGAGCTCAGTGAGGCCGAGACCGCCGACGTGCTCGGCTGCAGTGTCGGCAACGTGAAGTCCCAGACCAGCAGGGCGTTGGCTACCTTGCGGGCCAACGCCCCAGCACACCAATTGAACCGGACCGATCACCTCGGGGAGGAGGAACGATGAACAACCAGGACGACGACGCGACCCGTTCACTGGCCAGGTCCTTGGGCACCGAGTGCCACCACCGGGCCGACCGGATCACCGAGGGACCGATCAGCCTCGACGCGGTCAAGACCACGGCAGGCACGATCCGTCGGCGCCGGGCAGCGACGGCCGGCGTGGCTGTCCTGGCAGCGGTGGCGATCATCGCTCCCCTCGGCATGTTCGCCGCCGGGGCCTTTGACACGGCAGACTCCGAACCCCCGGTGGCCACGAGCTCGCCCAGCCCCTCCACGACGGACGGGGCCTCCCCGACACCCACCCAGGCACCGGCGAGGCCCGACAGCCCTGTGGTCATCGATCTCGACGCGCCCCGGGGCGCGGATCCAAAGCTCGACTACGTCGACGCGCAGACGCTCCACCGCGCGGACGGTTCAACGGTGGAACTCGAGCGGGCGTACGAATCCGTCGTACGGGCGGGAGACGAGTACGTCGCTGCTTGGCCCACCCAGAGCGAGGAGGGCAACCAGATCGACATCCTCGACGAGAATGGCCAGGTCGTCGAGACCTCCAACTCCGGTAGCCGCCCCGTGAGCTCTGCCGACGGCAGCATCGCCGCCTGGATCGACACTGACGGAGCCATCCAGACCCGCGGGAATGGGGTCACCACACAGATGGCCGAGCTCGACCACCCTGCCCACACCCCGTTCGCGATCAGCGGATCCGGAGACTGCAGGGAAACCCAGGGCACCCAAGGCTGTGCCGTCTACTTCCAACCCAACGGCGAGGCCGACATCCCGGGCCAGGTCGCTTTCTCGCGCGGCAACGTGGACAACCCGGCGGGTGGCCTGCAGAGCGTGATCGACGTCGACAAGGACGGTCGGCTGGCCGGGACCCTCAGTTCTTCGTTTGCGGACCCGACCGTCCCGCTCGTCTCGGCGGTCGTCGATGTGCCGGCAGACAACGAGGTCGTCCAGTTCGAGGAGATGGCGTTCGACGCCACCAGCGCCGGGTTCTCGCCGGATGGGACCCACATTGTCGGCCGTCGCCAGAGCAAGGACCCTGCCCTCCCCTCGCAGTTGGAGGTGCTCGACACCGACACCGGCGAGACGGCACTGGTGATCGACACCGAGGAATCGCTGCCCGATGACATCAACGTGCTCGACACACATTGGGAGGACGACAGCCACCTCCTGGTGCGGGTCAATCACGCCGGCGGAAACGTACCGACGTACTCCCTCTTTCGCGTCGGTCTCGACGGGACGGTGGAGCGAGTGCTCGAGCAGGACTATGAGAACGGCACGATGAGCACTCCCTGGCTCTTCGTCAACTGATCGCTGACCCGTCGCCAGTTTCTCGACCCGTCGCCAGTTTCACGCAGGACGAGCGACGGGTCAGGGAACGAGCGACGGGTCGATGAGCGGAGAGGAGACCACGGTCCCGACCGGCTGCGAGGAGTCCGCCGGGAAGTCCAGCGCCGAGGGGCCGTGGCCGCGGGCCACGATCTCGGAGCCCAGCGCGGCGATCATCGCCCCGTTGTCGGTGCACAGGCTGCGTTTGGGCACCCGGAGCTCGATGCCCCTGGCACTGGCCCTTTCCTCTGCCAGGACGCGCAGGCGTGAGTTGGCCGCGACGCCGCCACTGATCACCAGGTGCTCGATGCCGGAGTCCACGCAGGCATCGATCGCCTTGCGGGTGAGCACATCGACCACGGCCTCCTGGAAACTGGCCGCCACGTCGTTGATCGGGACGTCCTCCCCGGCCCGTTGCCGGGCCTCGACCCACCGGGCCACCGCTGTCTTGAGCCCGGAGAAGGAGAAGTCGAAGCGGTGCCGCTCGAGATCCTTGCGGGAGGTGAGTCCGCGGGGGAAGTCGATTGCGACCGAGTTGCCCGACGCAGCGGCCGCATCGATCACCGGGCCACCGGGATAGGAGAGCCCGAGCAGCCGGGCGACCTTGTCATAGGCCTCCCCCGCCGCATCGTCGACGGTGGCACCCAGGGAGACGATGTCGGAGGTGATGTCGTTGACCCGGAGCAGGTTGGAGTGCCCGCCGCTGACCAGCAGCGCGAGCGTCGGCTCGGGCAGCGCACCGTGCTCGAGCTGGTCGACCGCGACGTGGCCGGCGAGGTGATTCACGCCATAGATCGGCTTGTCGAGGGCGAGCGCCAACGCCTTGGCCGCGCCGACGCCGACCATCAGCGCGCCGGCCAGGCCGGGCCCGCTGGTCACCGCGATCGCGTCCACGTCATGCAGTTTGACCGAGGCGCGCTCGCAGGCGAGTTCGATCATCGGCACGATCGACTCCAGGTGCGCGCGCGAGGCGATCTCGGGGACCACTCCGCCGTAGGGCGCGTGCTGCTCCATCGAGCTGGCGACCGCGTCCGCGAGCAGGGTGTGGCCGCGGACGATGCCGACCCCGGTCTCGTCGCAGGACGACTCGATCCCGAGGACCAGTGGCTGGTGGGCGGACTGGTTCATGCGTTGCTCCAGTTGCACGACGGACCGAGCGAGCGCTTCATCACGATCGCGTCGGAGCCGTCCTTGTAGTAGCGCTCTCGGACGTCGATCTGGGTGAACCCGGTGGCGGCGTAGAAGCCGAGGCCCTCGCGGTTGAGGGAGGAGACCTCCAGCAACATCCGGTCGACGGACTCGTCCTTCGCGGCGTCGACGAGGTGGTCGAGCAGCTGGCCGGCG
>DATCYH010000047.1:0-2165 GCA_036570405.1 Nocardioides sp. | reverse complement strand
TGCCGAGCGCGCGAACCGGGAGGAACCGCCCGTGCTCGTGCTGGCGCTCGATGTCCTGCACGCGGAGCTCGCCGAGGTTCGCGAGATGGCTGATGGTCGTCCGATCAGTGACTGGGCGCCTTGGGTCGATGCCATCAGCGGCATCGAGAACTACCCCAGTGCAGTGATCGTCGCCGTGCCGGCGCAGGCGACCTGCGGTGGTCTCGAGATGAGCGTGGCAGCTGACATTCGCGTCGCTGCCCCCACCGCCTTGCTCGGCCTCATGGAAACCCGAATGGGCATCCTGCCCGGAGCTGGCGGGACGCAGCGACTGCCCGAACTTGTCGGCCGCGGGGACGCCGCACTGCTGGTGCTCAGTGGCGACGTCATCTCCGGAACCGAGGCGCACCGGATGGGCTTGGTGCAGCTGCTCGCCGACGACCCGGTGGAGCGTGCCCTGCACCTCGCCGAGCGGCTGGCGCGTATCGGACCATCCGTGCTGGGCGCAGCCAAGCGCGCCCTGGCGGGCGGACGGTCTCGGACCGCCGATGGCTTCCGCAACGAAGGCCGGGCGTTCCTGTCGGTCGTCGGCTCCGACTCCACGAAGGCACGTCTCGACGGCTGGCTGAGCGACCAGGAGAATGCCGTGTCCCCGGCGCTGGATCGCGGCCCGTTGCCCTGATGTCCGTCGGCCTCCGTCCCTGACGCGAGGAAGGCTGTTGGTGTCGAGGGGTCGGGAGAAGAGTGGCTCAGGCGCGTCGAACTACGGTTCCACTTCGATCTCATGTATCTTGATGTCAAGAGACCTTGCTCGGCCCCGATGACTAAGGGTTGCCTCTCTTACGTAATGCCGGTAGACGACGGCAAGATGGGTGCCGAGCGAATCGAGACTTCTGAGGAGATGTTGACTGTGGCCAGTCAGGACAGCTTCGGTGCGAAGAGCACCCTGGACGTGGACGGCAAGTCCTACGAGATGTACCGCCTCGACGCGGTGAAGGGTGAGGGTATCGACGTCGAGTCGCTGCCGTTCTCGCTCAAGGTTCTCCTCGAGAACCTGCTCCGCACCGAGGACGGCGCGGACATCACTGCCGAGGACATCAAGGCGCTCGCCGGCTGGGACGCCGACGCCGAGCCCTCGAAGGAGATCCAGTTCACGCCTGCCCGCGTGATCATGCAGGACTTCACCGGCGTTCCCTGTGTCGTCGACCTCGCCACCATGCGCGAGGCGATGGCCGACCTGGGTGGCGACCCGAGCAGGATCAACCCGCTGGCGCCGGCCGAGATGGTCATCGACCACTCCGTCATCGCGGACGTCTTCGGCACTCCCGACGCGTTCGAGAAGAACGTCGAGATCGAGTACGAGCGCAACAAGGAGCGCTACCAGTTCCTGCGCTGGGGCCAGGGTGCCTTCGACGACTTCAAGGTCGTCCCGCCCGGCACCGGCATCGTGCACCAGGTCAACATCGAGCACCTGGCCCGCGTCGCGTTCACCCGTGACAACAACGGCGTCACGCAGGTCTACCCCGACACCTGCGTCGGCACCGACTCGCACACCACCATGGTCAACGGCCTCGGCGTCGTCGGCTGGGGCGTCGGCGGTATCGAGGCCGAGGCAGCCATGCTCGGCCAGCCGGTCTCCATGCTGATCCCGCGCGTGGTCGGCTTCAAGCTCTCCGGCGACCTCCCCGAGGGCACCACCGCCACCGACCTCGTGCTCACGATCACCGAGATGCTCCGCGAGCACGGCGTCGTCGGCAAGTTCGTCGAGTTCTACGGCCCCGGCGTCTCCGCGCTGCCGCTGGCCAACCGCGCCACGATCGGCAACATGAGCCCCGAGTTCGGCTCCACGATCGCGGTCTTCCCGATCGACGAGGAGACCGTCACCTACCTGCGCCTGACCGGTCGCAGCGAGGAGCAGATCGCCCTGGTCGAGGCCTACGCCAAGGAACAGGGCATGTGGCACGACCCCTCGGCCGAGCCGCGCTACTCCGAGCGCCTCGAGCTCGACGTGTCGACCGTGGTTCCCTCCATCGCCGGCCCGAAGCGTCCTCAGGACCGCATCCAGGTCACCGACGCCAAGCAGTCCTTCCGCGGCGCGCTCTCGGCGTACGTCGACCACGAGGCGCCGACCGTCGCCGGTGCCTACGACGAGGCACTCGACGAGTCCTTCCCGGCCTCGGACGCGC
>DATCYH010000046.1:0-6612 GCA_036570405.1 Nocardioides sp. | reverse complement strand
CATCCGCGGCAACAAGCACCTGATCTGAGGCGACACCTGCAGTCGTCGGTCGTTCGCGACCGACGACTGCACGTGTGCTGTGTCAGGAGGCGCCGGAGTCGACCTGCGTGCGGAGCAGGGAGCCGGCGATCAAGTCGTTGGCCGTCCGCTGGAACTCGGTGACGACGGCCTCGATGGTCAGCTGGCGCAGTCGGGCCACCGTCGCCTCGAAGGCACGCGCCTCCTCGGCGGTGTGCTGACTGCTGCGGAACGGGGCAAGCACCTGCGTGCGCATGATGCTGGTGAGGTCCTTGGCCAGCTCGCCAATGTGCTCGTGGATCGCTTCGCCCGCCGCCACCATGCTGCCCGGGGGGATGTCGAGGTCGATCAGGTCCACGCCCACCCGGAAGGCCGGCTGCGGTACGAAGGAGCGGCCGGACTTCTCGATCGACCGCATGGCGATCAGGAGATCGATGTCCTTGGCGCTCAGCTTGCGTCCCGCCCGCTCCTCGAGCTTCGCCCGGCTGAGCTCCTCGCGAGGCTGTGGACTCCACGGGACCAGCATCGCCCGCTGCAGGACGAGCTCCTCGACCGAGCTGTCGGGGCTCAGGGTGGCCATGTAGCCCTCGATGGCCTGCAGCGTGAACCCGTGGTCCTGGAGCGCGCGGACCATCTCGAGGCGCGACTTGTGCGACTCGTCGTAGTAGGCGATCCGGCCGCGGCGGATCGGCGCGGGCATCAGCCCGAGCGTCGCGTAGTAACGGGTCGTGCGCACGGTCATCCCGACCGACATCGCCAACTCGTCGATGGTCATCAGCTCATCGAGCTCCGAGGCCTCAGATTCGCTCATGACTGTAACAGTATTGCTGTCACACCACCTTGGCAAAACTTGACCGGAACCCTTGACGCACGGCGGTGCTGATGTGACGCTTTCGCTGTAACAGTTTTACTGTCATTGTCGAGAAGGAGAGTCATGCCGGTTCCCGCCGCACCCACGCGCGTGCCACGGAACTCGGCCGACGAGACTCTTCTCAAGGGCTTCAAGGACGGCTTCGGCACCGGCACGACACGGATTCGGGAGACTTGGAAGCCACTGGCCTCCTTCGTCTCCCTGCTCCGCCTGGGCGTCCAGATGCTCACCGCCACCTTCCGGACGATCGTCACGAAGAACTTCGCCTTCGAGGAGTTCATCGTCCAGACCTGGTACACGATCCGGGTCTGCACCCTCCCCGCTCTGGCCGTCTCGATGCCCTTCGGCATCATCCTCGCCCTGCAGGTGGGCGTCCTGGCCCAGGAGGTGGGAGCCGTCTCGTTCACCGGGGCCGGCAACACCTTGGCAGTGGTGCGTCAGGCCTCCCCGATGATCACCGCGCTGATGCTCGCCGGCGTCGCCGGCTCGGCCATCTGCGCGGACCTCGGCGCCCGCAAGATCCGCGAGGAGCTCGACGCCCTCGAGGTGATGGGCATCTCGATCGTCGACCGGCTCCTGGTCCCCCGGATGCTGGCCACAGTCGTGGTCGCCGTCCTGCTCAACGGTGTGGTCATGTTCTTCACGATCATGACCACACTGTTGGTCAGCGTCGTGCTCCAGGACCTTCCACCCGGCGCCTACCTGGCCTCGGTGACCACCTTGGCCACGGTTGGCGACCTGTGGCTCTCGCTGGCCAAGGCCGCGATCTTCGGCGTGATGTGCACCGTGGTGGCCGCGTGGAAGGGGATCAACACCAGCAGCGGGCCGACCGGTGTCGGCGATTCGGTGACCAGTGCCGTGGTGATGAACTTCATCCTGCTCTTCGCCGCCAACTTCCTGATCTCCCAGGTGCACACCCAGATCGTTGGAGGGCCACTCGGATGAGCACGATGATCGGTGGCGGCGCCGACAAGGTTCTCGGTCCAGCAGTCGCCATGGGCGAGCTCGTGGTGCTGTCCTGGCGCGCCCTGCGCGGCATCCCGCTGGCCATCACCCGCTATCGCGGCGAGGTCGGCCGGGTGCTGGCCGAGGTGACCCTGGGATCCGGGATCTTCGTCGTGGGTGGCGGCGTGGTGGGCGTGGTCCTGTTGCTCTCCACCCTGACCGGGACCGAGGTCGGCCTCGAGGGCTACAACGGTCTCGACGTGATCGGGCTGGCACCACTGACCGGCTTCATCTCCGGCTATGCCAACACCCGGGAGCTGGCGCCGATCGTCGCCTCCCTCGGGTTCGCAGCCAGGATCGGGTGCGGCTTCACCTCACGCATCGGCGCCATGCGGATCAGCGAGGAGATCGACGCCCTCGAGTCGATGGCGATCCGGCCGATCCCCTATCTGATCAGCACCCGGGTGGTTGCCTCGCTGATCGTGATGATGCCGCTCTTCCTGATCGGCCTGGTCGGGACCTATCTCGCCACCGACTTCATGGTGACCACGTTCTTCGGTCAGTCCTCGGGCACCTACGACCACTATTTCTCGACCTTCGTGGCGCCGATCGACGTGGTCTATGCCGGGCTGAAGGTGATCGTGCTGACCCTGGTCGTCACCCTGATCCACTGCTACTACGGATTCACCGCGACCGGCGGCCCCGAAGGCGTCGGCAGGGCGACCGGCATGGCCATCCGCTCCAGCATCATCGCCATCACCCTCCTCGACATCGTGCTGACCCTGGTCCTGTGGGGACCGGACCAGCAGGTCCAGATCAGCGGGTGACGGCGATGTCCTCCATTCTCTTCCCGCACACGCGGCTGTCACCGCGGATGCTGCGCATCCGGGTCGCGGCCATCGGTGCGGCCGCCGGCATCCTGTTGCTCGGCCTGATCACCTGGCTCGGTGGCGGCTATCTCGGGATCATCACCAGCGACACCCGCGTCGAGGCGCAGTTGACCACCACCGGTGACTCGTTGGGCGTCAACTCGGACGTCAAGTTCCGCGGGATGCGGGTCGGGCGCGTGCTCGAGGTCCGCACCGGCACCCGACCGAGCGCCCGGATCGTGCTGAGCCAGGAGCACGCCGAGATGATCCCCTCCGACGTGGTCGCCCGCGTCCTGCCCGGCACCCTGTTCGGCAACGAGTACGTCGACCTGGTCAGCAACTCGAAGGACCTCGAGGCGATCGAACCGATCGAGGCAATCGAACCGGGCGCGGTGATCAAGGCCGACACCTCCGTCGAAACCCTGCGGCTGATGGACACCCTGTCCTCGGCCCAACGCCTGCTCGTCGCCCTCGACCCGGCCAGCATGGACACCGCGATCTCGCAGCTGGCCCAGGCCCTGGACGGTCGGGGCGCCGACCTGGCCGCCTTTTTCGACGATGCCAACCACCTGCTCGGCACCTTCTCCGAGAACGAGGACCTCTTCTACCAGGACCTCGAGCTGCTCCACGACAATCTCGGCCTCCTCGAGGAGATCGAGCCACAGCTCGTCGACGCGGTCCACGACTCGCTGCCCATCGCCCGAGTGATGGCGAAGGAAAAGAAGACCACCCGCAGCCTGCTGCGCGACACCGCCCGGCTGACCAGCTCCCTGGACGGCTTCCTCAACGCACAGAAGATGTCGCTCCCGGCGATCCTGACCAACGTGGCCGCCGTGCTCGAGGTGATGAGCGACGCCGAGCGCCGCTTCGAGGTCTCGCTGGGCGCACTGCCCAGCGTCCTGGAGAACGGCGCCAACGCGATCAAGGGCAACGCCATCCAGATGGAGGCGGTGATCGGGCTCCAGTTCGCCGAGCCCTACACCTCCGCCGACTGCCCGCGCTATGGCGACCTCGAGGGGAGGAACTGCGAATGAGGCTCCTGCGACGACACTGCGGCGCATTGCTGGGCGTGATCGCCTTCGGCGTCGTCTCCCTGGTCCTGACCGGGATGGTCGCCGGCACCCTGTCCAACACCACCCCGGGCAACACGGTGCGGCTGAGTGCCGAGTTCCGCGACGCCACCGGTGTGGCCGTCGGCGACGACGTACGGATGGCAGGGGTGAAGGTGGGCCGGGTGGTCGACACCGAGCTGCGCGGCAACCTGGCGGTGGTGACCTTCGACATCGACGAGCGGCAGCCGGTCACCCGGGCCACCCTGGCCGGCATCGACTACCTCAACCGGATGGGACAGCGCTACATCACGCTGGAGGCCGGCGCCCCGCGTGAGGACGCTGCCGACCTCTCCGAGGGCGACACGATCCCGGTGGCACAGACCCGCGGCGCGCTCGACCTGACCGCGATGTTCAACGCCTTCAAGCCGCTCTTCGAGACCCTGCGCCCGGCCGACGTCAACGAGCTCGCCGAGAACATCGTCGCCGTCCTGCAGGGACAGGGTGGGACGCTGCAGTCGCTCACCCGGCAGACCGCCGAGCTGACCACGACCATCGCCGAGCGCGACGAGACGATCGGACGGGTGCTGGACAACCTGACCATGGTCTCCGAGACCGCCAACAGTCACCGCACCGAAATCGTCGGACTGATCAAGGAGCTCGGCACCCTGACCAAGGGCCTGGCCGAGGACCGAGAGGTGATCGCAGCGTCCCTCGACGACATCAGCGACCTGTCCACCACCGGATCCGAGCTGCTGCTGGCCACCGTGGACCCGATCCGCCGTGACGTGCACTCGCTGCGCCAGCTGGCCGACTACCTCGCCGGTCAGGACGAGCTCGTGGGCAAGACCCTGGCGCACACACCGAAGCAGTTCAGCACCTACATCCGCACCCTGGGCTATGGCAGCCACCTCAACGTTTATGTCTGCCGCCTCTACCTCCAGGCAGTCGGCACCCCCAAGGTCGACTCGACGCCCAGCACCAAGCACTCGGAGCGATGCCAGTGAGCGCCCACGCAGGTACGTCGCCCCTGGCCCGGCTGGGCTCGGGGACCCTGAGGCGAAGTGTCGTCCCGCTGGTGATGCTGGTCCTGCTCGCCGGCGTCATCCTGCTCGCGAGAAGCGCCACAGGCTCGGTCAGCTACAGCGCCGAGCTCGCCCACGCCAACGGTCTGCGAGCCGGCGACAAGGTCCGGGTCGCCGGACTCGACGTCGGCACCGTGGACTCCATCAGCGCACGCGGCACCACGGTCCATGTCGACTTCTCCCTGGATCGCGATGCACGGCTGACCCGCGACACCGCCACGTCGGTGAAGCTCGCCTCCCTGCTCGGTGAGCGCTACCTCTCCCTCGAGCCGGGTTCGGGCAGCGAGCTCGACCACGGCGGCACCATCGACAAGTCGATGTCGCGCGACTCCTACACGATCGAGGAGTTCACCCTCGACGCGACGCCCAACATCGAGGCGCTCGACCTGGACACCGTGGAGAAGGCGATCGACGTCCTCAGCACCGACCTGGCCAGCGCGCCACGCGATGTCCGGGCCGCCCTGGACGGGATGACCGCGCTGTCCACGATCGTGACCGACCGCGACCAGCAGATCGGCCGGCTGCTGTCCTCCACCCAGCAGCTCACCTCCACAGTCCTGGACCAGCAGGACGAGCTGGACACCCTGATGACCGACGCCGGCACGGTGATGGCCATGGTCCGTGAGCGACAGGACGTCCTCGATGCGCTGCTCAAGGACGCCAGCACGTTGGCCAAGGGCATCAAGGAGTTGGCCGTCTCGACCCAGGCCGACCTCGATTCCCTGCTGGTCGACCTGGACACAGTCACCACGACCCTGACCGAGCAGAAGAAGGACCTCGACGAGGTGATCCGCCTGGCCGGCCCGACGATGCGGGTCTACACCAACGGTGCCGGCGACGGACCGTGGCTCGGCGTCAACGCGCCGTACTTCGTGCTGCCCGACGACTTCTACTGCACCGTGACGCCGAAGGGATGCTCCTGATGCGCGACCGGCTGTCCGCCCTGAAAAGGCCCCTGCCCAAGCCGACCCTGCCCAAGCCGACCCTCCCCAGAGTGACCCTGCCCAGGGTGGCCGTGGCTGTCGTCCTGGTGACCCTGATCGCCGCCCTCGCCTGGTGGCGGACCTCGACCGACGAGCCGATCCTCATCACCGCCGACTTCAAGGACACCACCGGGCTCTACGTCGGCAACGAGGTCGTCTACCTCGGCGTCCCGATCGGAGAGGTGACGTCGATCGAGCCGGCCGGCACCACGATGGAGGTGACCCTCGAGATCGACCCCGACTCCGAGCTCCCCGCCGAGACCGGCGCCACCATGCTCCAGTCGTCCCTGGTGACCGACCGCTACATCGAGCTCGGCCCGGCCTACACCGGCGGTCCGCAACTGGCGAGCGGAGCCCACATCGAGGCCACGCACACCCGCAGTCCCGCCAACATGGACCAGGTGGTCGCCTCCATCGACGACCTGGTCAATGCGCTGAACTCCACCACGCCCGGTGGCAAGGACGTCGGTCACCTGCTCTCGGTCGCCGCCCGCACGATGGACGGCAACGGCGCCCGCACCCGCGACGCGATGGTGGCCGGGGAGAAGGCGCTGCGGACGATCAACAACAACGGCGACGACCTCACCCGGGTGACGAGCAACCTGGCCACCCTGACCGAGGCGATCAAGGCGCGCGACAAGACGATCCGGGCGTTCTCGAGTGACGTCTCGACCACCAGCACCGTGGTCGCCAAGCAGCGAAAGAGCATCACCTCGACGATCCGGGCCCTGTACGCCCTCACCTCCGTCGTGGACACGTTCGTGGCCAAGAATCGCAAGGTCATCGGCAAGG
>DATCYH010000045.1:0-3169 GCA_036570405.1 Nocardioides sp. | reverse complement strand
ACGGTGGTGGCCAGCACCATCAACGCGACGGCGATGCCCCAGTCCAGGTGGGCGGTCAGGCCGAGCGCACCCATGCTGAGCGCGGCCGCGACGGCCACCCAGCGCAGTGGGCGGAGTCGGCTCCGGACCACGTCGGAGAGCTGACCGGCGGCGATCCGGCCGAGGGCACCGACGACCTGCGAGGCCCCGACCAGCGCCCCGGCGGCAGCCGAGGACCAGTCGCGGTCGTCGGTGAGCCAGACCAACGCGAAGGTCCAGACCAGGAACTGGGGGACGACCAGGAGCACCGAGACGCCGTGGATCCGGGCCAGGAATGCGTCCGTGCGGTAGGGGTTGGCGACGTGTGTCGTCTCGGTGCGGGCGGGCCGCGGTGGATCGAGGACCACCGCTGCGGTGATGACCAGTGCCCCGAGCGCGGCCAGTGTCGGCACCCACAGCGCGGTCGAGATGCCGTGCCGGTCCGCGATCACGGCGATGGAGATGGCGCCGACGCCCACGCCGACCGGTTGTGCCATCTGACGGATGCCCATCGCCAGGCCGCGCCGCTCGGGCGGGAACCAGCCGACCACGACGCGACCGCTGGCCGAGGCGGTGCTGGCAGCGGCGGCGCCGGCAAGGAAGAGGGCGAGGGCCAGGAGTGCGGTGCTGTGGGCCAACGCGCTGAGGACGCCGGTCACGGCAGTTGCGGCCAGGCCGACGATGAGAACGAATCGCTCCCCGCGTCGGTCGACGACCGCTCCCCAGACGACCAGGGTGAGCATCACGCCGAGGGTCGGTGCTGCGGCGACGGTTCCGGCCTCGGCGAGGCTCAGGCCGCGCCGGTCGTGGAGGACCGGGATGAGGAAGGCGGGACCGTGGATCGTCACCGCCGCGGCGGCCTGGGCGAGCGTGCTGGCAGCCAGCATCGTCCAGCGTCGTGCGCTGGAGACGGTGCTGGGCTCGACCGATCTGTTCGTCATATGGACTAAATCGTCTCATGAAATGGATCCATGTCTCGTGAATGGCCTCTAGTCTGGCCGGATGGCTGTTCCTGTCACCCCACTCGCGCGCGCCTTCTCCCAGATCGATGTCTTCGCCCAAGAGCCACTGAGGGGAAACCCGGTGGCGGTGGTCCACGACGCGACCGGGATGACCGAGGAGCAGATGGCGGCCTTCGCCAACTGGACGAACCTGTCCGAGACGACGTTCCTGCTCCCGGCGAGCGACCCGCGCGCCGACTATCGACTGAGGATCTTCACGCCGGCGCGCGAGCTGCCCTTCGCCGGGCACCCGACGCTGGGCAGTGCGCACGCCTGGCTTGAGCAGGGTGGCGTGCCGGCGTCCGATGACATGATCGTGCAGGAGTGCGGCCTGGGGCTGGTGAGGCTGCGACGTACGCCGTTGGGGTTGGCGTTCCGGGCGCCCGACCTTCTCCGCTCGGGGCCGGTGGACGACGCGACCCTCGCCCAGGCCGTCGACGCCCTCGGGGTGGCGCCCGATCGGGTGGTGGATGCCAACTGGGTCGACAACGGCCCCGGCTGGTTGGGCGTGCTGCTCCGCAGCGCCGGCGACGTGCTCGCCATCGACCCGGATCTCGGGGTGATGGGCGACCTGAGGGTCGGCGTGATCGGCCCGCACGGACCGGGTGGGCCCGCGGACCACGAGGTGCGCGCATTCGTGCCGTCGCTCTCGGTGGCGGAGGACCCGGTGACCGGAAGCCTCAACGCGGGGCTAGCGGTGTGGCTGGTGGGCGCGGGCGTCCTCCCGGCCTCCTACTCGGTGCGGCAGGGGACCGCGCTGGGCCGGCGGGGCGACGTACGGATCTCCAGCAATGCCGAGGGTGAGCTGTGGGTCGGCGGTACGTCGCGGACGGTGATCAGCGGGCGGCTGCAACTCTGAACCGTCCCCAATTGTGGGGGAATCGGCGTCCATTTCGTGGACGACCGCTGGAGTGATTAGTCCTACCAACTTACTATTCAAACAATTCCTATCACTCCTATCGACTTTGTCGATGTCCACCGGAATGGGGCCACCATGCGGAAACTGCTCGTGCTGGGCTTTGTCGGCCTCCTCGCCCAGCTCATCGACGGCTCCCTGGGCATGGCCTATGGAGTGACCTCCTCGACCCTGCTGCTGGCTGCCGGTCTCGCGCCCGCCGCTGCGTCGGCCGCGGTGCACTTCTCCGAGATCGGGACCTCGTTGGTCTCCGGTTTCTCGCACGCTAAGTTCGGCAACGTCGACTGGCGCACCGTGGGGATCCTCGCGGTCCCGGGCTTCGTCGGCGCCTTCGTCGGCGCGACCTTCCTGGTCAGCATCGACGGTGACACCGCCAAGCCGTGGGTCGGTGCGTTGCTACTCGGCCTCGGTGTCTACGTGATCTATCGGTTCCTGGTCCTGGGTGGGCAGCGACCGACCTTCAAGGAGCGGCCGTCGGTCCGGTTCCTCGCGCCGATGGGCCTCTTCGGGGGCGCCCTCGACGCGATCGGTGGCGGAGGCTGGGGCCCCGTCGGCACCACCTCACTGCTCTCCTCGGGGCGACTCGAGCCGCGCAAGGTGGTCGGCTCGATCGACACCTCGGAGTTCGTCGTCGCCGTCGGCGGATCCCTCGGCTTCATCCTCGCCCTGGGATCGTCCGGCATCGAGTGGGGCTATGCCCTCGCCCTGCTCGCCGGAGGCGTCGTCGCCGCACCGATCGCCGCGTGGCTGGTCCGCATCCTCCCCGCCCGCGTCCTGGGTGTCGCGGCCGGCGGACTGATCGTGGTCACCAATGCGCGCACCATCCTCGAGGCCGCCGGTTCCCCCTCGTCGCTGACCTGGTGGATCGTCGGGGCGCTCTTCGTCGCCTGGATCGCCGGCATCACCTGGGCCGTACGCCAGGAGCGTGCCGCAGCTGCCGCCGACGCCGCCGGGCCCGACGTACTCACCCCCGCCTGACCCCCTTTCGCCGACCCGTCGCCAATTGACCTTTGAGCATGCGCCGACCCGTCGCTTGTTCACGTTCCAAGTGGGTCAGAACGTGAATTCACGACGGGTCGGCGAGGATCAGGATGCTTGAGTTCAAGCCGTGACTGCAACAGCAGGTTGTGGTGGGTTTGAGAGTAGTTCGTCTAGGGCTTCTGCTGGTGTTC
The DNA here is from genome assembly GCA_036570405.1 of Nocardioides sp. Classification (GTDB taxonomy): domain Bacteria; phylum Actinomycetota; class Actinomycetes; order Propionibacteriales; family Nocardioidaceae; genus Nocardioides. The sequence continues at coordinate 62 of DATCYH010000045.1, read as the reverse complement.
GCCAGTTGAGGGTTTTGCGGGGGCGGGTGTTGAGGCGGGTGGCGACGAACTCGAGGTAGTCG
>DATCYH010000044.1:0-6594 GCA_036570405.1 Nocardioides sp. | reverse complement strand
TCAACAAGTGCCGACTCGGCGACGTGGGGCGTCAACAAGTGCCGACTCGGCGAGGTGGGGCGTCAACAACTGCCGACTCGGCGAGGTGGGGTGTCAACAACTGCCGGGTCGGCGAGGGGAGGGTGAGTCAGTCGCCGAGGACGCGGCGCAGGTAGTCATTGGCGAAGACCCGGCCGGGGTCCAGGCGGTCGCGAAGGGCCAGGAACTCCTCGAACCGTGGGTAGACCTCGGCCAGGTCGGCAGCCTGGCGGGTGTGCACCTTGCCCCAGTGGGGGCGACCGCCGGCAGCCTTCAGGATCTCCTCGACTCCGCCGAAGTAGTCCAGGTGCTCGGCGTGCTCGTGCACGTGGAATGCCAGGTAGATCGAGTCGCGGCCCGTGGAGGTGCCCAGGGTGATGTCGTCGGCGGGCGTCATCCGGATCTCGACCGGGAACCCGATCCGCCACCCCTTGCGCTTGATCAGCTGGCGCGCCTCGCGCAGCACGTCGAGGCCCACCTCGCGCGCCACGGCGTACTCCATCTCCTTGAAGACGACGCGGCGCGGGGACGTGAAGACCCGGTGCGGGATGTCGCTGTAGCGACGCTCCGACAGCAGGCGACCCGACAGGTCGTTGATCCGCGGGATCAGGCCGGGGGCCCGGTTGCCGAGGCGATTGACCAGGCCGAAGACCGAGTTGGACAGGAAGTCGTCGTCGAGCCAGCCGCGGAACCGGCCGACCGGATCGATCTCGTCGATGGGTACGTCGAGTCGGTTGTTGGTCTTGACCTGCATCCGGTCGGTGTGCGGGAACCAGTACATGTCGCAGTGGTGGTTCTGCGAGACGAACTCGTCATAGCGTGCCAGCGCCTCGTCCCAGCCCATCGGCTGCTCGTGCGCCTCCAGCACACCCAGTGGCTCTACCTCGAAGGTGACGTGGGTGATCACACCCAGGGCACCGAGCCCGATCCGTGCCGCGGCGAAGACGTCGGGGTTCTCGTCGCGCGAGGCCACCACCGTGCTGCCATCCCCGGTGACCAGGCGCAGGCCCGCCAGCTGCGCGGAGAGTGAGGCCTTCACGCCCCCGGTCCCGTGCGTGCCCGTGCTGGTGGCGCCGGCCAGGGTCTGCTCGGCGATGTCACCCATGTTGTGCAGCGAGAGGCCCATCCGGGCCAGCTCCGAGTTGAGCACGTGCAGGGGAGTCCCGGCCAGCGCAGTCACGGTCATCGCCGCACGATCGACCGCGGTGATCCCGCTCAGCCCGTCCGGACGCAGCATCACGGACTCGGGCGCGGAGATGGAGGTGAAGCTGTGACCGGTGCCGACCATCTTGACCCTGTCCCCGGCAGCGGCCGCTCGACGTACGGCCACGGCGACCTCGTCGGGGGTGGCGGGAGTGATGACCTCGGTGGGGTGGGCGGTCTCCAGCCCGGACCAGTTCTGCCAGGTGTGCATGGCGCCGAGGTTAGGGCATCGCACGGCTTCCCGTGACGATTCGGCGCCCGCACCAGGCCGCCGCGAAACCCAGCACACCGGCTGCCAGGGGCACGACGTACGCCGGATTGGCGCCGTGCTCGTCGATCAGCATCCCGGCCAGGGCAGCCCCGGGAGCGATGCCGATGCCGAGCCCCGTGTGCACGATCGCCATCCCCTCGGTCAGGCGCCCGGTGGGCACCTCGCGCTCCACCACCGACATCGTCGCGATCAGGGTGGGTGCGATGGCCATCCCGCCGAGCAGCAGCAGCACGCCCATCAACCACATCGAGTCGACCAGCAGCAGCGGAGCGGTGGCGAGACCCAGGGCGAGCACGCCCCAGCCGACGCGGGTCTCGGGTGGAGTCCGCCAGTTGATCGCGCCCGAGACGACCCCGGCGGACAGGCTCCCGATCGCCCACAGCGCCAGCAGCGGCCCGGCCCAGGCCTTGGCGCCCTGTTCCTCGGAGAACGCCACGGTGATCACCTCCACCGAACCGAACACCGCGCCGAGCGCGACACAGACGACGGCGAGCGGGACCACGACGAGCCAGGGCATCGGGGGTCGTTCGCCGACGTCGGTGCGGGACCCGTCCCAGCGTGCCGGTGGTTGCGTGCCGCGCTGCGCTGCGAGCGTGATCGCCCCGACGAGACCGGTGAGGCCCGCGACGGCCAGCCCGGCCACCGGGTGCCACGCGGTGGCGAGGAAGGTGACCAGGGTCGGACCGGTGACGAAGACGACCTCATCGACCACCGACTCGAAGGCATAGGCGGTCTGCACCTGCCGAGGCTCCTCGAGCACCCAGGACCAGCGGGCCCGCACACAGGCGCCGAGCTGGGGCAGCGTCGCTCCGGCCAGTGCCGCGAAGCCGTGCACGGCCAGGCTGCCCCAGTCGTCCTGGGCGGCCCAGGTCATCAGGGCCAGCGCCCCGGTGAAGAGCCCCTGGGCCAGCGGCAGCACGGTCGCCTGACCGAACCGGTCCACCAACCGGCCGTGCACGATGGCGAAGAACGCATTGGCCAACAGGTACGCCGACGCGACCGTCCCCGCCGTCGCGTACGAGCCCGTGGCGCCCTCGACCAGCAACACGATCCCGAGGCTGATCATCGAGATCGGCAGCCGCCCCACGAACGCGCTGAGGCTGAAGCGGACAGCGCCGGGAGTGGCGAGCACGCGACGATAGGGAGTCAGCACGCAGAGAGTCTGCCGGGCCGCCCGGGCCGGTGCCAACGGGGTTCCTAGGATGGACCCATGCAGCCCGACGTGACGCCGTACGACGCCCTGCTCCTGGTCTCCTTCGGGGGACCCGAGAAGCCCGAGGACGTGGTGCCGTTCCTGGAGAACGTCACACGTGGCCGCGGCATCCCGCGCGAGCGACTGGTCGAGGTGGGGGAGCACTACTTCGGCTTCGGCGGGAAGTCGCCGATCAACGACCAGAACCGCGCCCTGCTCGCGGCGATCCGTGAGGACTTCTCCAGCAACGGCATCGACCTGCCCGTCTATTGGGGCAACCGGAACTGGGACCCCTACCTGGCCGACACCCTGGCCGAGATGAAGCGTGACGGCATCAAGCGGGCCGCCTGCTTCGTGACCTCGGCCTACTCGTCCTACTCGGGCTGCCGGCAATATCGCGAGAACCTTGCCGAGGCGAGCGCAGCGGTCGAGGGTGCGCCGGTCCTGGACCGACTGCGCCACTACTTCAACCACCCCGGCTTCATCACCGCGATGGTCGACGCGTCGCTGTCCGCGATCGCCGAGCTGCCCCACGAGGCTCGCGACGACGCGCACCTGATCTTCGTCACCCACTCCATCCCGACCGCGATGAACGAGGCGAGCGGTCCGGAGGGCTCGGCCTACGTCGACCAGCACCGCAGCGTCGTGGAGGAGGTCGTCGAGCGGGTCCGGCTCGAGACCGGTCACCGGCACCGTCACGACCTCGTCTACTGCTCGCGGTCCGGTTCACCCCGCACGCCGTGGCTCGAGCCGGACGTCAACGACCACCTCGAAGAGCTCGCCGCCAGCACACGTCCGGCTGTTGTGCTCGTCCCGATCGGCTTCATCTCCGACCACATGGAGGTCGTCTACGACCTGGACACCGAGGCGGCAGCGACCGCCGAGAGGCTCGGGCTCACCTTCGCCCGCGCGGCCACGGCAGGCATCGACCCGCGTTTCGTCGCGATGGTCCGGGACCTGCTTGTCGAGCGGGCCGCCGTCGAGCGCGGCGAAGAGGTCTCCCGAGCGGCCGTGGGGAACCTGCCCGCCTGCTGGGACGTCTGCGCTGCCGGGTGCTGCGCCAACGCGAAGGGCCCCCTGCCCGCCCTGGGCGGGCGTGACTGATGAGCGCGCTGCTCGACCTGGCTCGCCGGGTGGCACGCGAGGCCGCGGACTTCGTGGCCGCCAACAGCCATGGCGTCGAGGTCGCAGCGACGAAGACGAGCCCGGTCGACGTGGTCACCGAGGTCGATCGGGCCAGTGAGCGCCTGATCCGGGAGCGGATCCTGGGCGAGCGTCCCGAGGACGGGTTCCTCGGCGAGGAGGACGGCGGCGTCGCCGGCACCTCGGGGGTGCGGTGGATCGTCGACCCGATCGACGGCACGGTGAACTTTCTCTACGGCTTGCCCGAATATGCCATCTCCATCGCCGCCGAGCAGGACGGCCGGGTGGTGGCCGGAGCCGTCGTCAACGTGGCCACCCGCGTCGAGTGGTCGGCAGCGCTCGGTCAGGGCGCCCGGCGCGACGGCATCGGGCTCCGCGTGCGCCCAGCACCTCCACTGGCCGAGAGCCTGGTGCTCACCGGCTTCAACTACGACTCCGACGTACGCCGCGTGCAGGCGGCCGGTCTGGCCACCCTGCTGCCCCGGGTCCGCGACATCCGGCGCTTCGGCTCCTGTGCCCTGGACCTGTGCCACATCGCCGAGGGAACCGCGGACGGCTACTACGAGGAGGGCATCGCCGAGTGGGACCACGCGGCGGGGGCCCTGATCGCCCGAGAAGCGGGTGCCCAGACCGAGCTGACCACCGGTCGCGCGGGACGGCAGATGCTCATCTGTGCACCCCCCGAAGGCTTCGCGGCACTGCGTTCCGCACTGGTCGACAGCGGCCTCCTGGCGGGGTCGTCCGGCAGCCTCGGGGAATAGCCGGACCCCGGTGTCGGTTGGTCCCGACACGTCGTGTGAAATGCGCGTGCAGAACCCCGGCCAATGGTGCACAATCTGCGCCGGGTCATGCACCACGACAACGACGCTTACCCGCAGTTGATTGACTGGAGAAGTTGATGGCGACCGATTACGACGCACCGCGCAAGAACGAAGAAGAGCAGAGCGAAGAGAGCATCGAGGAGCTCAAGGCGCGCCGCCATGACAAGAACTCGGGCAAGGTCGACGAGGACGAGGCCGAGGCGGCGGAAGCCTTCGAGCTGCCCGGGGCCGACCTGTCGCACGAGGAGCTCGCCGTCGAGGTGAAGCCTCGCCAGGATGACGAGTTCACCTGCATGAGCTGCTTCTTGGTGCACCACCGCAGCCAGCTGGCGGATGCCAAGAAGCTCATCTGCCGCGACTGCATCTGAACCGCAACGCGAAGGAGCCGCAACCCCATCGGGGGTCGCGGCTCCTTCGTGTCGTCTGCGACGAGGTGGATCAGCCCTTCGCGCCGGCTGCCTTGGCAGCCGCGTCGACGTCTGCCTGCAGGTCGGGCGGCAGGTGCCCGGTGGACTTCACGTAGTAGTTGGCGGCCTTGCGAGAGGCCAGCATCTTCATCACCGCGATGAACGTGCCGCTGACGGTTGCCCACATTACGGCTTCCCAGATGTCCACGTCAGGGTCTGCGGGGTTGCTCGGCGGTTGCTTGCCCGTGGCGGCCTTCCAGCCGCCGTCGATCGCCTTCTTCGCGACTGCCGCACTGCCCAGGGTCGCGACGAGCGAGAGAATCGTCCATGCCTTCGAGCCGGATGCCATCTGTTCCTCCTGTGGGTCGATGGCACCAACACTAGTGGCTCGTGGTCTGCTCCAGTGCAGCCACCAACGCCTTGGGGCGCCGCGTGGAGATCAGCCAGTACGGCGTGGGGTCGCGGTCGTCCTCGATCCACACCCGCACCGATCGCTTGAGGTAGGGGCGCAGCAGGAGGTAGGCGCGGGCGTCGGCCTCGCGGCCGGCGACCAGTCGGGTGCGCTCGGCGTCGAGCGCCTCGGCGCCGCGGACATGGGCAAGCGAGATGTGCGCCCTGCCGGCGTGCAGCTCCCCTTCACCCACCGAGACCTTGGCCTTGCCGTAGGAGAGGAAGCCGGCAGCGACGAGGAGCCCGAACGCCAGGGCCACCAGGGCAGCGGCCAGGACGGACGGGACCGCCACGGCGACGGCGAACCAGAAGGAGGCAACCAACATCGTTCCCTGCACCCACCAGCGCAGCGGCACGGTGAGGCGTTCGGCGTACAGCACGGGAGAAGCCTGCCACCTCCACTTCCGAGCCGCGCAGGTAGGGTCGCCACCATGGCTGTGAACTCCGTGCGGATCCCGCTCGTGAGGCTCGATCGAGACCTCCCCGTCCCGTCCTACGCGCACCACGACGACGCCGGTGCAGACCTGATGACGACCGTGGACGTGACCCTTGCCCCGGGGGAGCGACGACTAGTCCCGACCGGTGTCGCCCTGGCGCTGCCCGAGGGGTATGTCGGCCTGGTCCACCCGCGTTCCGGGCTGGCCGCGAGGCATGGCGTCAGCATCGTGAACGCGCCGGGAACCATCGACGCCGGCTATCGCGGGGAGATCAAGGTGCTGCTGGTCAACCTCGATGCCCACAGCGCCGTCCAGCTCAACCGCGGCGACCGGATCGCCCAGCTCGTCGTGCAGCGCTACGAGCGGGCCGACTTCGTCGAGGTCGACACGTTGGATGAGACCGCGCGTGGATCCGGGGGCTACGGTTCCACTGGTGGTTTCACACCCGTTCCGTCCGATCACGTGCCGGTAGGCCAGGCCGCCGGCACCCCGAGGAGTGCACAGTGAAGTTTGGTCGCAAGTCGAAGACCGAGAGCCCGGCAGTCGACAAGACTGACGACAAGTCGGGCGGCGCCAACACGGGCGCCGAGGCGACGACCGACGGTGCCGCCGCCGAGCCCACCGGCCCCTACGACGCGTCCGAGATCGATCT
>DATCYH010000043.1:0-8123 GCA_036570405.1 Nocardioides sp. | reverse complement strand
CCGCAGACCTCAACATCGGCACCAGCGCCAGGATCCCGAGCAGCAGCAGCACAGCCAGCACCAGCAACGAGTGCGGCATCCCGAAGACATCGCCGATGCCACCGACGACAGCCGATCCGATGGACCCGCCGACCATGAAGATCAGGGTGGCGACCCCCAGCGCGACGCCGCGCACGTCGACATGGACCGCGTCGCCGACCGAGGCCATCAGCGCCGGCTGACCGACACCGAACGAGATCGTCGTGAAGACCACCGCGAGGGCGAGCACGAAGGCCGCCTCGTGCTCGGCTCCGAACGATGCGACGACCATCGCGACAGACGCATTCACCCCGGCGAAAGCGAGCGCGCGCGGGCCGCCGTACTTGTTCAGGAACGGCCCCGCGATCCGCGGCACGACGAGCCCGACCACGGCGCTCGGCGCCAGCAGCAGGCCCACCTCCCAGGCTTCCCAGCCGTGGCCGATCATCACGGCGGGCACGGCGATCAGGATGCCGAACCAGGCAGCGGGTACGGCGGCCGCGGCGATCGCACTGCGGATCACCACGGAGTTCGTGATCACCGAGTGCGGCAGGAATCCCTGGGGGCGACGGCGTACCTGCATCGCCACTGCCGGCGCACCGAGCACCAACAGCAGGACGCCGGCCAGGGACACGATCCACCCGGTCGACGGCGACTGGATGACGAGCACGAGGCCCGCCGACGTGCCCGCGACCAGCACTGCACCGACGATGTCGAGTTTCGCTCCGGTGCCACCACCGTGCAGGGCGCGCCACACGAACGGAAGGATCAGCAGCCCGAAGATCGGCAGCGCCATCACCGCACGCCACCCGAACTGCGCCTCGACCACACCGCCGAGCAGCGGTCCGAGACAGGACAACGCGGCGGCGACCCCGGCCAGGCGACCGAGCGCAAGCCCGCGCACCGGGCCGTCATAGCGCGCGGAGAGGACTGTGACGCCGAGAGTCGGGATCGCGGCTGCCCCCGCACCCTGGATCACCCGCGCGGCCAGCAGCGCCTCGAAGCTGGGGGCGGCCGCAGAGAGCACCGCTCCAGCGGTCATCAGGGCTACCCCCACCATCAGCGGGATCCGCACCCCGACCAGGTCCGCGACCCGGCCATAGATCGGCGTGGCCACCGCGAGCATCAATGCATAGAGGGTGATCGTCCAGGTGCCCAGGCCCACGGTGGTCTCGAGGTCCTCTGCGAGAAGCGGTACGGCGATCGCGGCCGAGGCGGAACCCATCCCGGTGAGACCAAAGAGAACTCCCAACAGAATGGAGATGCGTCGGGAGTCCTGGAGATTCACGACGTCGAGAACCCCGCGACAGCCGATTCCATTCCTTCCTGAATTCCGACCACCGCGGTATCATGTAATACGAGTAGCACGTTCTACAGGAGTCGGCATGAAACTGAACAGCAAAGGGCAGGTCACGATCCCGGCCGAACTGCGTCACCAGTTCGGTTTCGCCCACGGGGACGAGGTGGATGTCGTGGCGGACGGCAACACCCTCCGGATCGTGCACAAGGACCCGTCATCCAGCCGTGGCGAACGCATCGTGAGCCGGATGCGAGGGCGGGCGAGCACCGACCGGTCCACCGATGAGCTGATGGAGCTCCTGCGTGGGGAGTGATCGGGGTCCGAGCGCGATCCTGGTCGACTCGAACGTCCTGCTCGACGTGCTCACCGAGGATCCTCGCTGGTTCGATTGGTCGGCGGGCCAACTTGCAGAGTCGTTTGATCGTGGCCCTGTGGTCCTGAACCCCATCGTCTATGCGGAGGTCTCGGTTGGCTTCACGCGCATCGAAGACCTCGACCTCGCACTTCCAGCCAGCGACTTCGTTCGGGAACCGCTCCCCTATGCCGCAGGCTTCCTGGCGGGCAAGGCGTTCCTGCAGTATCGCCGGCGCGGTGGAGGAAAACAGTCTCCGCTTCCCGACTTCTACATCGGGGCACACGCAGCAATCGCTGGCTACTCACTCTTGACCCGGGACGCCCGGCGCTACCGGTCCTACTTCCCGACCACACACCTCGTCACGCCCGACTGAACGACATCCCCAAAGGTCAAGAGGCAGGGTGAGGCGCGGGTCCCGCGGCGGCCGGTCCCATTCCTCACAACGGCCGTGGCGTGCGGATGACATTCAACTCTCGCCGGTAGTCCCGCGGAGATTGCCCTAACCACTTCTTGAAACGGCGAGTCAGCGTGCTCTGTTCCGAATAGCCCAACTGCTGCGCGATCTCGGCCATCGACACATCCGGCCGTGCCAGCAGCTCCACCACTGGTCGACGGCGGCTGACTCCGCTCCGGCGACATGGGGTACGTCGACAACGGCGGCTACCTGTTCGTCGTCGATCGCCTCAAGGACATGATCATCACTGGCGGCGAGAACGTCTATTCCACCGAGGTGGAGAACGCTCTCTACAGGCACGGTGACGTGCAGGAGGTCGCAGTGCTGGGCATTCCCGACGAACGCTGGGGAGAGGCCGTCACTGCCGTGGTGAACCTGCGTCCCGGCAGCACGGTCACCGGCGACGAACTGCGTGAGCACACCCGCGAACTGATCGCGGGCTACAAGGTGCCGCGGACGGTCCACATCATCGACCAACCGCTACCGAAGTCCGGAGCCGGCAAGCACCAGACCAGTCCACAACGAGGCGAACTCGCGACGCGTCCTAGACCAGCGCTCGGTGACTCTGCCGAAGATCCCGCTTGAGGATCTTCCCGCTCGGGTTCTTCGGCAGGGCCTCGAGGACCACGACGTGCTTCGGACATTTGAACCCGGCCAGCCGAGCACGGGCGAAGCCGATCAGCTCCTCCGGCTGCACCGTGCTGCCGGGACGCGGCACCACGGCTGCAACCACCGCCTCGACCCACCGCGGGTGCTCGATCCCGAAGACCGCCACCTCGGCAACGTCGGAGTGCTCGAAGAGGACCTCCTCGACCTCGCGGCTCGACACGTTCTCGCCGCCGGACTTGATCATGTCCTTCTTGCGGTCCACCACATAGAGCCGGCCGTCGGGGTCGACGTACCCCAGGTCACCCGAGTGGAACCAGCCCCCGCGGAATGCCTCGGCGGTCTTCTCGGGGTCGTTGAGATAGCCGAGCACCAGGTGCGGGCTCCGGTGCACGATCTCCCCCACCTCGCCAGCGGGCACGTCCCGGTCGGCGTCGTCGACGATGCGCGTCTCCACGTTGAGCGCCGGATAGCCGGCCGACCCACCATGGGTGAACTGCTCCTCGGGCGGCAGGGCCGTTGCCAGCGAGGCCATCTCGGTCTGCCCATAGAAGTTCCACAGACGCAGGTCCGGGGCACGCGAGATCAGCTCCCGGAGCACCTCGCGCGGCATCGCCGACGCGCCGTAGTAGCCCTTGCGCAGGCTGGAGAGATCGGTCGTCGCGAACGTGGGCGCGGCCAGCAGGCTGATCCACACCGTCGGGGGCAGGAACAGGTTGGTGATCCTCTCGCGCTCGATGGTCTCGAGGATCACCGTCGGGTCGGGCCGACGCAGGATCACGCTCGTCGCGCCCAGATAGATGTCGGTGGAGAGGAAGTTGTCGAGCTGTGCGCAGTGATAGAGGGGCATCGAGTGCAGCTCCACGTCCGAGGACTCCATCCCGCCCGTGGAGATGCAGCTGGTGTATTGCCACATCAGCGAGCGACTGCTCAGCAGCGCGCCCTTGGGTCGCGACTCGGTGCCGGAGGTGTACATGATCCGGATCGGCTCGTCATCGGCCAGGTCCACGTCGGGGAGGCCGGTGATTTCGTGGTCCAGCCAGCCCGAGGCAGGTTGCCACTGACCCGACAGCTGCACGCCCGGGTCCAGATCGAGCTGCACCCGGACCCGCACCTTCCTGGACAGGATCTCCGGCGCCAGCGCCGCTTGGGCGACAGGCACCAGGGCGTCCTCCACGACCAGTGCGACCGCGCCGCTGTGTTCGAGGATGTAGCCGACCTCCTCGGCGCCGAGCATGAAGTTCACCGGCACCAGGACGATGCCGCGCCGCGCGGCGGCGAACGCGATCACCGGATATTGCCAGCAGTTGTGGCTGAGCAACGCCAGCACGTCACCGCGGCCGAGACCGGCGGCAGCCATCGCGCTGGACACCCGGTCGACATGTTCGTCGAGTTCAGCGAAGCTCAGTCGCACCGCGCCGTCGACAAGCGCCAGCTTCGAGGGGGTACGTCGTGCCGCGCGGCGAGGCAGGTCCCCGAGACGTTGCTGGCGGGCGGCCATCACGTCCTCGGCGAGGCCGACTCCGTGCACGCTGCTCACTGCGGGGCGTGGGTGCCGAAGGTCCGCCCGTGATAGGTCATCGGCGACTGCCCGGGGTCGTGGTGGGCGGACTCGACGAGACCAGAGACCAGCACATGGTCGCCACCGGGCTGGATCCGATCCACGGTGCAGCGCACCCATCCGGAGACTCCGGCCAACCGTGGGATGCCTGACTCGAGGCACCAGGCCAGGTCGGCGAACTTGTCGGGCGCCTTCGAGGCGAAGTGCATCGCGAGGTCCAACTGGCCCGCGGCGAGGATGTTGACCCCGAACCGACGGGTGCTGCGGATCATCTCGAGCGTGGAGGAACTGCGGTCCAGTGCGACCACCAGCATCTCGGGCGTCATCGACAAGGACATCAGGGCACTCACCGTCGCACCGCTGCCCACCCCGTCACGGGCGGCGGTGATCACCGAGACCGGCGCGGCCATGTGGGCCATCACGTCCCGGAAGGGAGCGCTGGGGGTCGTCGCGTGCACCGGGCGGACTGCCCGACCGAGCGCGGCCGAGTTGGAGTCGCGCGGTGTGGCCATGAGGGTCATCTCGATCTCCGAACGGTGATGAGGCTGAGGGGGGTGGGATGGCGTTGAACCGGCCAGGGGTGCGTGAGCCGGGTGGAGCCCCCGGGCGGGTCGGGTGTGCCGACCGGCCCGGGGAGTCAGTCAGGCGGACAGACCGGTCTCTGCCCAGAACTTCTCGAACTCGGCCGGGACGACGTCCGAACCGTGGGTGACCTTGCCGTCGACGAAGCGGTGGGTGAAGACACCCTGCACGTCGAGTGACTTGTCGCCGAGTCGGCGATAGAGCCGCAGCGTGGCCGTCACGATGCCCTCCGGCGTCTCGGTCGCCTCGAGCACCTCGTTGGCGGACTCGTCGAGCTTGGCGAGCACGCCGAAGGCTTCGAGGAAGGAGCCCTTGGTATAGACCGTCTGGGTGCCCTCGAGGGTGAAGCCGGCCCAGGAGAGGTTGTCGTCATAGAGCGCAACGAGGGGTCCGGCATCGCCTGCATCCGCAGCGGCGAATGCATTCTTCAGGGCGTCAATATTGCTGCTGGCCATGATTTTTCTCCTCAAAAAGAAATTGGTGAACCACGCGTCAGGGAATTGATCCAAGAACTTTCTCGAATTCGATTACGAGCAGCCTGCCTGACGTGACACAGACCACTTTGCCCGAGTGAGCGCAGAGGGTGAACCGGACAACCACGTGGTCCACCACCCGACGCAAGTGACCCCTCTGACACGGCAGAGAACACGGTGATTGCGCGGGATTCCCGCTGTCGAACCGGATCGGGTGAGCGTCGGGTCGCGAAGTTGACCCCCACGATTGACAACAGTGAGTGCAGTGCCCATAGTGAGCCGAATCACGGCCGAGAACACGCACAGGAGTTGTCGAGAATGAATTCAGACGAGTGGGAACGAATTCACGCGCTCCAAGCGTCGGGCGAAACCATCAAAGGCATTTCTCGGCGAACAGGTTTCTCCCGGAACACAATTCGCAGAGCGCTCCAGCTCACCACCGCGCCCGATGACCGTCGCGGCGCCCGCAGCACGCTCTATGACTCGCACTCCGACGACATCAAGGCGCTCCTGGCCAGCGACCCCGAGATCACCGTCCAGGCGATCAGCGATGCCCTCGGGTGGCGACACGCGCCCTCGACCCTGGCCCGAGCGGTGGCCCGCGCCCGTCAGGAACTGGCAGACGACGTACCCCCCGATCAGCAGGCGGTGCGTCCTGTGCCCTCGCCGGGCACCCCGTCGTTCCCGCACTTCTCCACCACCTTCATCGGCCGTCGTCCCGAGATCGCCAGGATCCGCGGACTACTCGGCGAACATCGGCTGATCACGGTCACCGGCCCCGGCGGCATGGGCAAGACGCGGCTGGCCACGCACACCGCCCACGAGGTACGCCGCGCCTTCAGCGACGGCGTTCGCTTCATCGAGCTCGCGTCGCTGCGCAGCCCCGAGCTGATCGCGCAGACCGTGCTCGAGGGCCTCAACCTGGCCGGCCGCGACCAACAGGGAGCCACCGCCGAGGCCGCGCTGGTCGACCACCTGCGGGACCGCCGCATGCTTCTCGTGCTCGACAACTGCGAGCATCTCGTCGCCGCGGCAGCCGGTTTGGTGCACACCCTGCTGCAGGCCACCACCGGGCTGGTCATCATCGTGACCAGCCGGGAGGTGCTGGCCCTGCCGGAGGAGTTCGTCTTCCCGCTCACGTCGCTGCCGATGCCCGACGCCACCAGCGCCTCAGACCCGCTCGACTCCGCGATGGCGCTCTTCGAGAGCCGTGCCGACGCGGTCCTGTCCGGGTTCAGGATCACCGACGAGAACCGCGAGGCGGTGCGCCGGGTCTGTGAGCGTCTAGACGGGTTGCCGCTGGCGATCGAGCTGGCCTGTGCCCGGCTCCCGGTGCTCTCCGTGTCCGAGCTCGCCGACCGGCTCGAGCACCGCCTCGACCTGCTCACCACCGGCAACCGTGCCGCTCCCACGCGCCATCAGAGCCTGGTCGCAACGCTGGACTGGAGCCACGACCTCTGCACCGACGAACAGCAGTTGCTCTGGTCCCGCGCCTCGGTGTTCGCGGGAGGATTCGACCTGGCCATGGCCGAGGAGGTCTGCGCCACCGACCAGCTCACCTCTGACCGGATCCTCGACGCGATCATGGCGCTGGTCGGCAAGTCGATCCTGCTGCGTGAGGAGCATCAGTCCTCCGTCCGCTTCAGGATGCTCGAGACGATCCGCGAATATGGCCAGGGGCACCTCGCCCCCGATGAGGCAGAGGACCTGCACCAGCGACTGCTCACCTGGACCCTCGGCAAGGTGCGCGAGCTGGTTGTCGCCTGGCCCGGCCCCGACCAGCGCCGGATCAACAGCTGGTTCCGGGCCAACCGGGCCAACGTCCGCAAGGCGTTGCTCTGGGGGCTGGACGAGTCGACCTCACAGGACGTACGCCGTACCGCCGCCCAGGTCGTCGCCGAGCCGTGGTTCCTGTGGGCAGGTGGCAGTTCCGTCCGCGAGCACCGGATGTGGCTGGCCCGCGCGGCCGAACGGGTCGAGCATGACTCCGACGTGCGCGGGCAGGTGCTGGCCACGCTCGCCCTGGTCCAGACGCTCCAGGGTGACCGCGACGGCGCCGGCGCCTCCCTCACGGAGGCCGCCCGGATCGCGGCCCTGACCAGCGACTCGGCGACGGCCGACTTCGTCGAGCACACCCTCGGGCTCCGCGAATATTTCGCCGGCGACTTCGCAGCGGCCGAGCCGTTACTGCTCGAGGCGCTCGCCCGCTACAAGGTCAACGAGCCCCGCGGCGGGCTGCGCTCGGCGCTCGACGTCCATCTCGGGATGCTCTATGCGTTCACCGCCCAGCCGGAGCTCTCCGAACGCCACTACCGCGAGGTGCACGAGCGCTCGACAGCCACGGGCGAACGGTGGTTCAAGGCCTACGCCGACTTCGGTCTCGGCGCGGTCATGCTGGGCGAGGGCCACGCGCTGGAAGCCCGGGAGATGGCGCTCGCCGCGCTGGTGCTGATCCGCGACTTCGACGACGAGATCGGCGCGACGCTGATGGTCGACCTGCTCGGCTGGACCGAGGCGGAGCTCGGCGAGCCGGACCGAGCCGCCATCCTGGTCGGCTCGGCGTCGAACCTGTGGGGGGCGTTCGGGCGGCAGCTCTATGGGTCGAACCACTGGGTCGACGTCCGTGAACGCTATTCGGCGATGGCCCGCGAGGCCCTCGGTGCAGAGCGCTATGACCAGCTGCACGCCGAGGGTGCGGCGATGTCGGTAACCGACGTGATCGCCTTCGCCCTCGACGAGAAGTCCGCCCCCTCCCAGACCACAGCGGTCTCCGA
>DATCYH010000042.1:0-2126 GCA_036570405.1 Nocardioides sp. | reverse complement strand
CGTAGACGTCCTGGAAGAGCTGCCGGTGGATTGCCTGGAGCTGTCGCAGATCTCCGGTGACCTTCACCGGGCGGGTGATCATCTCGGCCCGTCGCCACTCGGTCAGTTCCGCTTCGGCGCGATCCAGCGTGGCACGGTCGGTCAGGCCGAGCCGGTTGCGGAGGATGCCCGATGCGGGCTCGAGGTACGGGTCGACGAAATCAGGCAAGGCCCCAGCGGGCCCGTGTGCGGCGTCCCAGCTCGTCGACGTCGAACTCCCCCGCTGCGTAGGCGGCCGCGTCGGCGCGGTACTCAGCGCCGGCGGTGAGGCCTTCCATCGCGGAGCTGTGGGCGGCGTCGGCCACGACGCGCTCACGCAGCTCGCGCTCGGCCGCGGAGATGGTGCTGGCGGTCTTGACGCTCATGGTGGCCTCCCTCGTTGCTTCTAGTCTACCCGACTTGCTCAAAAACCTATAGTGGAGGTTTTGCACAGAATGGGGTTTCGACAAGGGTTTTGAGCACCGGAGCTTCCCCGACATCTCGCGGCGCGCACCGTGCGTTGCTCGGCCTGCTCAGAATCGATCGTAGTTGAGTCCCGCATAGTGGTGTAGCGCGCGGTGGTCCGGCTCGTCGTTGCTGACGTAGACGCGGTCACCGTGTGATCCTTCGAGAAAGCTCTCTACTTCTCACTCGAATGGAGTCATCACGATGACCGCTCCTCATATTGTCGACCCTGCCGGCGTGCTCAGCGAAGCATTGTTGGACGCGTCGCCTGATCTGATGCGCAGCCTGCTGCAGACGATGATCAACGCGTTGCTGTCCGCGGACGCGGACGCCGTGGTCGGGGCGGAATGGGGCAAGCCCAGCCCCGACCGCACGGCTCAGCGCAACGGCTACCGCCACCGCGATCTGGACACCCGCGTCGGCACCATCGACGTCGCTGTCCCGAAGCTGCGCCAGGGCACCTACTTCCCGGAATGGCTGCTCGAGCGGCGCAAACGTGCCGAGACGGCACTGATCACCGTCGTCGCGGACTGCTACCTCGCCGGGGTCTCCACCCGTCGGATGGACAAGCTGGTCAAGACCCTCGGTATCCACTCGCTATCGAAGTCGCAGGTGTCCCGGATGGCGGCCGAGCTCGACGAGCACGTCGACCAGTTCCGGCACCGCCCCTTGGGCGACGCCGGCCCGTTCACGTTCGTTGCCGCCGACGCCTTGACGATGAAGGTTCGTGAGGGCGGCCGGGTGATCAACGCCGTCGTGCTCGTCGCGACCGGCGTGAATGCCGATGGTCGCCGCGAAGTCCTCGGGCTCCGCATTGCGACCAGCGAGACCGGCGCGGCCTGGAACAGCTTCTTCGCCGACCTCGTCGCCCGCGGCCTCGGCGGCGTCCGCCTCGTCACCTCCGACGCCCATCAGGGGCTGGTGGAGGCGATCGCGGCGAACCTGCCCGGCGCGGTCTGGCAAAGGTGCAGAACCCACTACGCCGCCAACCTGATGAGCGTGACCCCGAAGAGCATGTGGCCGGCGGTGAAGGCGATGCTGCACTCGGTCTACGACCAGCCCGACGCAGCGTCGGTGCACGCCCAGTTCGACCGGCTGCTGGACTACGTCGACGGCAAGCTGCCCGACGCGTTCGAACACCTCGACGCGGCGAGGGCAGACATCCTCGCGTTCACCGGGTTCCCGGAAGGGCTCTGGCAGCAGATCTGGTCCAACAACCCCAACGAGCGTCTCAACCGGGAGATTCGCCGCCGCACCGATTCGGTGGGCATCTTCCCGAACCGCGACGCGATCATCCGCCTCGTCGGCGCCGTCCTCGCCGAGCAGACCGACGAATGGGCCGAAGGCCGCCGCTACCTCGGCCTCGACATCCTCGCCAAGAGCAGACTCACCCTCGTCCCCGGCACCGCACCCGAGGGGGTGACCGACACCGTCCTGGAACTCAGCGCCTAACCCTCACCACGAAGGACACTGCGCTACACCACTACCGGGGACTTGACCGTGAGCGGTGGGCAAGGCGGTGAAGGCGCGCGGTATCGATCTTCCGCTTGTCGTGGGTCAGGCGCACCCTTATGGGCAAGGCGACTACATTCAAAGTTTCGCATCGCCCACGCGATGGCACGACAGCTCCCGGACAGTCCATC
>DATCYH010000041.1:0-6245 GCA_036570405.1 Nocardioides sp. | reverse complement strand
ACCGCCGACGACGAGAGGTCCTGCAGGTTGTCGGAGCGGAGCAGCCTGCCCGGGCGGAGCGTGCTGCCGTCCGTGGTCGGCAGACCGCCCAGGTCGCGCATGTTGACGACCCCGTCCAGGTCGAGCCAGTTGATGGCGGCGCTCATCCGAGTCCTGATCCTGCCTGCCGGTCGAGCCACCACACGGTCTCGTGCTGCCCGGTGACGCCGCGTGCCGGGATCTCGGTCACGGACCCCTCGGCGTGGGCGGCAGCGACGGCGTCGGCCTTGGCGGCCCCGGAGGCGATGAACCACACCGCATCGGCATGGTTGAGGGCCTCGAGGGTGAGGCTGATCCGCTGCGCCGGTGGCTTGGGGGAGTCGCTCACCGGCACCGTGAGGGCGCCGGTGGTGGTCACGGCCTCGGAGCCGGGAAAGAGCGACGCGATGTGCCCGTCGGGCCCGACGCCGAGGAACAGCACGTCGAACTTCCCGCCTCCCTCGGCACGCAGCGTGGCAGCGTAGGCCTCGGCGGCGTCCGCGAGGGCGAGACCCGAGTCGGAGCCGGGCATCTCGTGGATGCGTCCGGGGTCGGCCTCGATCTGGTCGAGCAGGTCGCGACGGGCCTGGCGTGCGTTGCGCTCGCCACTGTTGGAGTCGACGTAGCGTTCGTCGCCCCACCAGAAGTCGACCTCGTCCCAGTCGACGTCGAAGCCGTTGAGCGACGAGGCGACCTTGCGGTGCACTGCCGCGGCGATGGACCCTCCGGTCAGCCCGACGACGGGCACCCGTCCCTGGGCCTGGATGTCGCTGAGCCGAGCGATCAGCGCCTCGGCGACGGCCTCGGCGAGAGCCCCGGCATCTGGATGGACCCGGACATCGTTGCTCATCGCAGCAGCCGTCCCAGCTCCGTGACGGCCGACGGTTCGGCCAGGTGGATGCGCAGGACCGGTCGACCCTTGGCGGCCAGCACCTGGGCGTCGCCGACCGACTGGGAGCCGAAGAACTCCTGGAAGGTGAACTCGCGACCGGGGACCTCGAGGTCCTCGATCGGCTCGGTGGTGATCTGGAGGTAGACCCCGGTGACCGGTCCGCCCTTGTGGTACTGGCCGGTGGAGTGCAGGAACCTCGGTCCCCAGCCGAACGTCACCGGACGGGTGGTGCGAGTGGCGAGGGCACGGCGTACGTCGGCCAGGTCGGCGTCCCGGTGGCGGTCGAGGTAGGCGTGCACCGCGAGATATCCACTCGCCGGGTCGATGGTGGCGAGCAGCGCCTCGATCGCCTCGCGGGCCGTGGTCACGCTGCTCGGCAACCAGTCACCCGCGTGGACCGAGAAGGAGCCGTCGACGAAGCGCGGAGCCGGAACCTTGTCCGGGCCGTCCAGCATCTCGCGGGCCGCCTGCTTGGCGCTCTCCACGTCGGGCTGGTCGAAGGGGTTGATGCCGATCACCCGTCCGGCAACCGCGGTGGCGAACTCCCAGAGCTGGATCTGCGCGCCCAACGGCGCGTCGACGGCCGCGCCGAAGCCCGATGCCGGTCGTACGTCGTCGAAGGGGGACTCCGGGCCATAGCTGACCAGGATCGAGTCGGCAGTGCTGGGACTGAAGTTGGGAGCGTCGAGGGACCCGACCACGACGGGCAGCAGGCCGTGGCCGTGCTTCCCGGTGGACTCGGCCACTAGCTGCTCGATCCAGTCACCCAACCCGGCGAACTCCGCGCCGGCATTGGCGAGCACGAGCTTGTCCACCCGCTGGGTGGCGGCCAGGCCGAGCAGGCCACCGAGCCGGAGACCCGGGTTGTCGCTCGAGTCGGAGGCCAGCGCCGGCAGCACGGCCTCGGCCTGGTCCAGCAACGCCTCGATGTCGGCGCCGGCCAAGCCCGAGGGGACCAGCCCGAAGGCGGTGAGGGCGGAATAGCGGCCGCCCACGTCCGGGTCGGCGCGGAACACCCGATAGCCGTCCGCCGTCGCACCCTCGTCGAAGGGCGAGCCCGGGTCGGTGACGACGATGATCCGCTCGGCGGGATCGATCCCGGCTTCCCGGAAGGCGGCTTCGAAGGCGCGCTTCTGGCTGTCGGTCTCGACGGTGCCGCCGGACTTGCTCGAGACGACCACGACGGTGCTGCTCAGGTCGCCGGACGTGGCGTCGCGCACCGTGTCCGGGTTGGAGGAGTCGAGCACCTCGAGCGGGACACCCGCGGCCGCGCAGATCACCTCGGGCGCCAGCGACGAGCCACCCATCCCGCACAGGACCACACGAGTCACGCCTCGAGCCACGAGGTCGGTGCGGAGGTCGGCGATCTCGCTGAGCAGCGGACGCGAGCTGCGGGGCAGCGACACCCAGTCGAGCCGCTTGGCCGCCTCCTTCTCGGCCTCCGGGCCCCACAGGGTGGGGTCCTCGGCGGTGATCCGGCTGCCCACCTCGTCGGCGACGAGAGTCTCGACGGTGGCGGCGTAGGCCGATTCGTCGGGGAAGCAGAGACGGAGGTGGACTCCTGGTCCGGAGTTCTCGTCCCAATCCGTCATCGTGTGCTCCCGAGCTGACCCTTCACGGTCTCGACAAGTTCGTCCCAGGACGCGACGAACTTCTGCACACCCTCGTCCTCCAGGACCACGAGGACGTCGTCGAAGTCGATGCCCACCCGCTCCAGGCCGGCGAACACCTCATCGGCCTCGGGCTCCCGTCCGGTGACGGTGTCGCCGGTGACCTCGCCGTGGTCGGCGAAGGCATCCATCGTCTTCTGCGGCATGGTGTTGACCACGCCGTCCCCGATCAGCTCGGAGACGTAGAGGGTGTCGGGGTAGTCAGGATTCTTCACCCCGGTCGAGGCCCACAGCGGCCGCTGCACGTTGGCGCCGGCCAGTGCGGTGAAGCGCTCGGAGGTGAAGACCTCCTGATAGGCAGCCCACGCACGCCAGGCATTGGCCAGTGCGGCCTTGCCGCGCAACCCCAGCGCCTCGTCGCTGCCGATCGCCTCCAACCGGGCGTCCACCTCGGAGTCGACGCGGGAGACGAAGAACGACCCCACCGAGTGGATCGTGGAGAGGTCGATGCCGGCTGCCGCGGCTTCCTCGAGCCCGGCGAGGTAGGCGTCCATCACCTTGCGATAGCGGTCGATGCCGAAGATCAGCGTCACGTTGACGCTGATGCCCCTCGCGGTCGCCTGCTGGATGGCGGGGAGCCCGGCCTCGGTGGCCGGGATCTTGACCATCACGTTGGGACGGTCGACCTTCTCCCACAGCTCGACCGCCTGTTCGGCGGTGCCGGCGGTGTCGTGGGCCAGGCCCGGAGCGACCTCGATGGAGACCCGACCGTCCTGCGGGGTGGCAGCGTGGACGTCTGCGAACAGGTCGCAGGCGGCGCGTACGTCGTCGGTGGTGAGCGCGGTGATCACCTCGTCGACCGTCTTGCCCTCGGCACCGAGGGAGGCGACCTGGTCGTTGTAGCGATCGCCCGCACCGATCGCACCGGCGAAAATGGTCGGGTTCGTGGTCACGCCCACGACCGAGGAGTCCTCGATCAGCGCAGCCAGGTTTCCGGTCTCCAATCGCTCGCGCGAAAGGTCATCGAGCCACACCGAGACACCGGCGGCGGCCAGGGACTTGAGTCGTTCGGACATTCTGTTCCTCCTGGGAATTCGGGTCGTTGACTGCCTCGGCCGGACGCCGGCTCGTTCGCCTCAGGCGCGAGCTGCGCTGATGCTCTCCTCCGCAGCGGCTGTGACGGCCTCGGCCGTGACGCCGTACTCGTCGTAGATGCGTTGGTAGTTGGCAGAGGCGCCGTACTGCTCGATGGAGATGATCCGCCCCGCGTCGCCGACCAGCTCACGCCAGCCCTGCGCGATGCCGGCCTCGACGGAGACGCGGGCCTTCACGGAGACCGGGATGACGGCGGCGCGGTAGGCCTCGTCCTGCTCGTTGAACCACTCGATGCACGGCATCGAGACGACGCGCGCCTTGATGCCCTTGGCAGCCAGCTGCTCACGGGCGGTCACGGCGAGCTGGACCTCGGAGCCGGTGCCGATCAGGACCACGTCCGGCTCGCCACCCTCGGCGTCGATCAGGACATAGCCACCGCGGGCCACGTTGCTGGTGTCGGCCCAGCCGTCCTCGCCCCGCGGGAAGGTGGGGACACCCTGTCGGGTCAGGCACAGGCCGGCCGGACGATCGGTGCGCTCGAGCACTGCCAGCCAGGCGGCTGCGGTCTCGTTGGCGTCGGCCGGACGGACCACGTCGAGGCCCGGGATGGCCCGCAGTCCGGCGAGGTGCTCGATCGGCTGGTGGGTGGGCCCGTCCTCGCCGAGACCGATCGAGTCGTGGGTCCAGACATAGGTCGCGGGAACGCCCATCAGTGCGGCGAGGCGCACGGCCGGGCGCATGTAGTCGGCGAACTGCAGGAACGTGCCGCCGAAGACACGGGTCAGCCCGTCGAGCGTGATGCCGTTCATGATCGAGGCCATCGCGTGCTCGCGGATGCCGAAGTGCAGCACCCGTCCGCGGAGCGGGTCACCGGTCCACTCGGCCGAGGAGCGGCTCGCGGGGATGAAGGACGGAGCGTCCTTGATCGTGGTGTTGTTGGAGCCGGCCAGGTCGGCCGAGCCGCCCCACAGTTCGGGCATCAGGGGAGCGATCGCGTTGATCACCTTACCGCTCGCGGCGCGGGTGGCGACCCCCTTCTCGTCGGCCGGGAACTCGGGAAGTGCCGCGGCGATGCCCTCGGGCAGCTCGCGACGGCTGGTCCGCTCCAGGAGCGCCTTGCCCTCAGGGTTCGCCTCGCCCCAGGCAGAGAGTCGTTCGTCCCACTCCTTGCGCAGCGCCGCGCCCCGGTCGACCAGGCCACGCGTGTGTGCCAGGACGTCCTCGGGAACCTCGAAGTTCTTCTCCGGGTCCCAGCCCAGCACCACCTTGGTGGCGGCCACCTCCTCGTCGCCGAGTGCACTGCCGTGGGCTGCTTCGGTGCCCTGCGCGCTGGGGGCCGGCCAGGCGATGATCGTGTCGAGCACGATCATGCTGGGCTTGTCGGTGATGCCACGAGCAGTGTTGATCGCGGCGTGCAGGGCCGGGACGTCCTCGTCGTAGCCGGTGCCGCCGGTGGTCCAGTCGACGACCTCGACGTGCCAGCCGTAGGCCTCGTAGCGCTTGGCCACGTCCTCGGACAGCGCGATGTCGGTGTCGCCCTCGATGGAGATCCGGTTGCGGTCATAAATGACCGTCAGGTTGCCGAGCTGCTGGGTCCCGGCCAGCGAGGAGGCCTCGCTGGCGACGCCCTCCTCGATGTCGCCGTCGGAGGCGATCACGTAGACGTGGCGGTCGAACGGGGAGTCGGCCTGCGGAGTCTCCGGGTCGAGCATGCCGCGTTCGCGGCGGGCGGCCATGGCCATCCCGACGGCGTTCGCGATGCCCTGGCCCAGCGGACCGGTGGTGGTCTCGACGCCGGCAGTGTGGTGCACCTCGGGGTGGCCGGGGGTCTTAGAGCCCCACGTGCGCAGCGCCTTCAGGTCGTCCAGCTCGAGGCCGAAGCCGCCGAGGAACAGCTGGGTGTAGAGAGTGATGCTCGAGTGCCCGCAGGACAGGACGAAGCGGTCGCGTCCGCGCCACAGGGTGTCGCTCGGGTCGTGACGCATCACCTTCTGGAAGAGCAGGTATGCCGCGGGGGCCAGGCTCATCGCTGTTCCAGGGTGCCCGTTGCCCACCTTCTGGACCGAGTCCATGGCCAGGACACGCGCTGTGTCGACCGCCTTGCGGTCGAGCTCGGTCCACTCCAGGGCGGCGGATTCGGTGGTCAAGTGAGGATCCTCTCGTGACAGATGTGACGGCAACTCCGAGCCTACTCATCCCGAGGGATAGACTCGACCCCGGCTCCAGCAACTCCAGTCTTCTCCATCCGAGGTTTTCGTGACGTACGTCGGCCAGTCAGCTTCTGCGCGGCAGCAGGAGGGTGCGGCTCCTGCCGACCCCGGACGCGCCTCGATCTCCGCTGTGATCGGTGCCTACGTCGGACTGACCAAGCCCCGGGTGATCGAGCTGCTGCTGCTCACCACGGTGCCGGTGATGTTCTTCGCCGAGCGCGGTGTGCCCGACCTCTGGCTGGTCCTCGCCACCGTCGTGGGCGGCACGCTGTCCGCCGGCTCGGCCTCGACCTACAACTGCGTCTATGACCGCGACATCGACGAGCAGATGCGACGTACCCGTCGTCGCGCCCTGCCGCGCCACATCGTGTCAGCCACCTCGGCGCTGGTATTCGCCACCGTCCTCGCCGTGGCCTCGAC
>DATCYH010000040.1:0-3936 GCA_036570405.1 Nocardioides sp. | reverse complement strand
CCCCGAACATCACCATCATGGTCCGGTTGCGCTGGCCGGTGAGCGACTCGGCGGCGAGCCGCACCCGCTCGTGCAGGTCGTCGGTCCCGGCCAGCATCGCGTCGAACTCCTCGCGCCCCTGCGCGGGGTTGATCACCTCCTCCGCAACCGCCCACATCAGCTCGGTCTTGTCGGCGAAGACGCGGAAGATCGTGCCCTCCGCGACCCCTGCCGCCTCGGCGATCAGTCGGGTGGAGAGATCGGCGCCGTGCTCGATGACGAGTGGAACGACGGCGTCGAGGATGGCTTGGCGGCGATCCTCGGGAGACATGGGGCGGGCACGAGGTGTCACGGCAGGACTCTAACTGAGTGAGCACTCACTCACAAGGTGTTTTCGTCATCGCCGGGTGCGAGTCAGGGGGCCAGGCGCTCGGTGACCCATTCACCGGAGGCGCCGCTCCCGCCCGCGCGGCGATAGCGCCACCGATCGTGCATCCGGTTCAGCCGGCCCTGCCAGAACTCGACCTGCTCGGGCACCACGACATACCCACCCCAGCGCTCCGGCACCGGAACCTCGCGCTCCCAGTGCCCCGCCGCATAGGCGAAGTCGCGGGCCAGCTCCTCTGCCGTGGTCACCTGCGACTGCGCCGAGGCCCAGGCACCAAGCTGGGCTCCGCGCGGGCGCGTGGCGAAGTATGCCGCCACCTCGTCGCGGGCGAGCAGCTCAGCACGGCCCTCCACCCGCACCTGACGTTGCAGCGGGTGCCACGGGAAGAGAAGAGCACAGCGGGGGTTGGCTGCAAGGTCAGATCCCTTGTGGGACTGGAGATTGGTGAAGAAGACGAAGCCCCGATCATCGAGACCCTTGAGCAGGACCGTACGCGCCGAGGGCTGTCCGTCGGCCGAGACCGTGGCGACCACCATCGCGTTGGGCTCCGGCAGCACCCGCGCCTGCTCGAACCAGAGCCGGAACATCGAGGCGGGATCGGGGGCCAGATCCCGGGCGTCGAGCCCCTGGGTGGAGTAGTCGGTCCGGAGCGCCGCGAAGTCATCGACCATGGAGCCAACGCTAGCCCGGTGTGCACTCCCTGCCGGGGAGGGGCAGAATGCCAGATTGGAATAGACCTGCGCAGGAACGTCGAGAGCAAGAGGAGCTTGTCCATGACTGAGGTTCACCACGGCCTTGAGGGCGTCATCGCATTCGAGTCCGAGATCGCCGAACCCGACAAGGAAGGCTCCGCGCTCCGCTATCGCGGCGTCGACATCGAAGACATCGTCGGCCGGGTGCCGTTCGAGAACGTCTGGGGCCTGCTGATCGACGGCAAGTACACCCCCGGCCTCCCCGCCGCCGAGCCGTACAACCTCCCGGTGCACACCGGCGACGTCCGGGTCGACGTTCAAGCCGCAGTGGCAATGCTCGCCCCGGCCTTCGGCTTCGGCCAGACCTATGACATCTCCGACGAGCAGGCCCGCGAGGACCTCGCCCGCGTCGCGGTGATGGTGCTCTCCTACGCCGCGCAGTCGGCCCGGGGCCTGAACCAGCCCGTCGTACCCCAGAAGCTCGTGGACGAGGGCGCCACCCTTGCCGAGAAGTTCCTGATCCGCTGGAAGGGCGAGGCCGATCCCAAGCACGTCAAGGCGATCGACGCCTACTGGTCCTCGGCCGCCGAGCACGGCATGAACGCCTCCACCTTCACCGCTCGGGTGATCACCTCCACCGGCGCCGACGTGGCAGCCGCGTTCTCCGGCGCGATCGGCGCGATGTCCGGCCCGCTGCACGGTGGCGCCCCCTCCCGCGTGCTCGGCATGATCGCCGACGTCGAGAAGACCGGCGACGCGTCCGCCTACGTCAAGGACCTGCTCGACCGGGGCGAGCGCCTGATGGGCTTCGGGCACCGCGTCTACCGTGCCGAGGACCCGCGTGCCCGAGTGCTGCGTCGCACCGCCAAGGAGCTGGACGCACCTCGCTACGAGGTCGCCGAGGCCCTGGAGAAGGCCGCGCTGGCCGAGCTCAAGGAGCGTCGTCCCGACCGCGTCCTGGAGACCAACGTCGAGTTCTGGGCGGCCATCGTCCTGGACTTCGCCGAGGTCCCCGCGCCGATGTTCACCTCGATGTTCACCTGCGCCCGGACCGGTGGTTGGTCGGCGCACATCCTCGAGCAGAAGCGCACCGGCCGCCTGATCCGTCCGTCGGCGATCTACACCGGCCCCGACACCCGCCCGGCCAACTCGGTCGAGGGCTGGAACGACGCTTGGGGCAAGTGACCCACTGAACGACCCTTCCGGGATACGGATGGGCTGATTTTCCGAGGAACTTCAGCCAGTCCGTATCCCGGAAGACATTTCAGGCCTGCTCAGCCACGGCATCGCGTTGTCGTGCAGTCACGAAGAGGGCCGAGGCCAGCGCACCCGAGTCCACCCGTGCGTCGCGCAGGTCGGCTCCCAGCAGGTCGGCGCCGGTGACGTCGGCACCACGCAGATCGGCAGCGATCAGGAGAGCGCCGCGCAGGTCCGCGTTGCGCAGGTCCTGGCCCCGCAGGTCCGCGCCGATCAGGTCGGCACCCGGCGCCTTGGCGGACAGTGCCACCGCCGACGTCGACTGGCTGCCCCGCGCCTGCGCACTCACCTCGCCCAGGGCGGTGATCACCCGGGAGGCCCAACGGTCCAGGTCAGCCGCGAGTACGACGTCGGGTTGCGCGCCTGAGAGGGCCGCCAGGCTGGTCCACAGCTCGTCTAGCGCCTTCGTCCGCGTCGGTGCCAGGTCGAGCAGCAACAACAGTTCGTGCACCCGACCGGTTGCTCGGAAGACGGCGAACATCTCGTCGGCCAGATCGGGCCGCTCGCGCCAGCTCACGCCTGCATAGGAGCCCTGCGCCACCTGCTGGCCAGCCCCGGCGCAGTCATAGACTGTGCACCCGCGCCACCCCGACGAGGCGAGCCGCTGATGGATCGAGCAGCCGAAGTCGTCGGCCAGATTGCTGCACGGCACACCTGCGGGCTTGGCCTGCGCGAAGTCGCTCGAGGCGGAGAACGGCAACGCGGCGCAGCACAGCGCGAAGCACCTGCTGCAGTCGGCGGTGAGCTCCATCCCCGCAGGCTAGGCCATCGAGGTGTCGCCTCAGTCGGACGGCTCGAGCCCCGACTGCATCGCGAAGACCACCAGCTGTGCGCGGTCCCGGGCGGCCAGCTTCACCATCGCCCTCGACACGTGCGTGCGCACGGTGTCGGGACTGACCACCAACCGGTCGGCGATCTCCTGGTTGGACCGTCCGGTGGCGACCCAGGCCACCATCTCCCGCTCACGCTGGGTGAGCCGGACCATCCCGGGATGAGGGGCGCGTCGGGAGGCGCCCGCCCCGAAGTGCTCGATCACCCGCCGGGTCACCGAAGGAGCCAACAGCGAGCCACCCTCGGCGACGACTCGGATCGCACCGAGAAGCGCCGTCGGCTCCGCGTCCTTGAGCAGGAAGCCCGAGGCGCCCAGGCGCAGTGCCTCGAAGACGTAGTCGTCCAGCTCGAAGGTGGTCAGCATGACCACACGCACGTCACTGAGCTCCGGATCGGTGCCCACCTGACGGAGCATCTCGAGGCCGTCCATCGCCGGCATCCGGATGTCGCAGAGGACCACGTCGGGCCGTTCGCGCCGGATCGCGATCAGACCGGCGCGACCGTCCTCACCCTCCCCCACCAGCTCGAGGTCCGGCTCGGCAGCGATCAGGGTGCGTAGACCGGTGCGGACGATTGCCTGGTCGTCGACGACCACGACCCGAATCGACGTACGGTTCACCGCGGAGCCGCCCTCAGCACTGCCCGCACCCGGAACCCGTCTCGGTTCGGTCCGGTCTCGAGCGTTCCGCCCAGTGCGGTGACGCGATCACGCATGCCCCGAAGACCCATGCCCTCATCGTGCCCGAGAAGACCTCGTCCGTCATCGGTCACGCTCACCACGAGGGCACC
>DATCYH010000039.1:0-4635 GCA_036570405.1 Nocardioides sp. | reverse complement strand
TAGGGACAGGGAGCCTCGACCCGGTCGGGCGAGGGCATGTTGATCCGCACCGCATCGCCGCGCCAGAACCTGTCTCCGTCGGTTCCCTCGGTGATCTCCACGATCACCTCTTCGCCCGGGAGTGCGTGCCTGACGAACACGACACGGGTCTCGTCGCTGTCCGGACCGACCGGGATCCTCGCGACACAATGGCCGCCGTGCGCGACCGGTCCGACGGTGACTGCGTGCTTCTCTCCCGCGTGGGAGGCACCGCGTGCCTGGCGCGCCCTGGGGTTGCGAGTCATGGGCGTCCCATCGGTCCTCCGCCACGGGAGTCGCGGTCACCCACGGCGCCACGACGGACGTCACCGGCTCGAGATCGCGCAGCCTCCCTCTTGCTGCGCTCAAGCGCCACCGCCGAGGACCTCAACTGGTAGGGCACCGAGATGACCATCACGCCAGGCGTGAAGAGAAGGCGGCCCTTGAGCCGCAGGGCGGTCTGGTTGTGCAGCATCTGCTCCCACCAACGTCCGACGACATATTCCGGTATGAACACCGCCACGACTCCACGCGGGTTGGCGCTGCGGATCGCCGCCGCATAGTCCACGATCGGCTTGACCAACTCACGATAGGGCGAGTGCAGGACCTTCAGCGGTACGTCGATCCCGCGCTCGTCCCACTCCTCCAACAACTTGTCCGTGGCCCGCGCGTCCGTGCCGACATAGACCGCCTCGAGCACGTTGGGCCTGGTCGCCTTGGCAAAGGCCACCGCCCGCAACGTGGGCTTGTGCAGCTTGGCCACGAGCACGATCGCGTGCACCCGCGTGGGCAGCACCTTGTCCTGATCATCGGCGGCGAGCTCCTCGGCCACCGAGTCATAGTGCTTGCGAATGCCCTGCATGATGCAGAAGAAGAAGATCATCGCCAGGACGGTGATCCATGCTCCTTGGGTGAACTTGGTGACCAGCACGACCACGAGCACTACGCCCGTCATCGCCAGCCCGAGGGTGTTGATGGTGCGGGACTGTTGCATCTTGCGACGCCTGGCCGGATCCTCCTCGGCCGCGAGGTGGCGGGTCCAGTGCCGCAGCATGCCCAACTGGCTGAGGGTGAAGGAGACGAACACCCCGACGATGTAGAGCTGGATCAGCCTGGTGACCTCGGCATCGAAGGCGAGGATCAGGCCCACCGCGATCACGGCCAGGAACAGGATCCCGTTGCTGTAGGCGAGCCGGTCGCCGCGCTGGCCGAGCGCGCGAGGTGCGAAGCCGTCGCGCGCGAGGATCGAGCCCAGCACCGGGAAGCCGTTGAATGCAGTGTTCGCAGCAAGCACCAGCACGACGCCCGTCATCGTCACCACGAAGTAGAACCCCGGAGTGAAGTTGTCGAAGATCGCGCGGGCCAGCTGTGCGATCACGGTGTGCTGGTCGTAGCTGTCCGGCAGCGCCGATCCGTCGGCGCGGGTCAGGCGCTCCAGGTGGTGCGGGTCGACATACTTCAACCCCATCTGGTGGGCCAGGCTGATCACGCTGAGCATCATCGTGATCGCGATCAGGCCGAGCATCAGCAGCGTGCTCGCGGCGTTCTGCGACTTGGGCTTCCGGAAGGCGGGCACGCCGTTGGAGATCGCCTCGACGCCGGTCAGCGCGGCACAACCCGAGGAGAACGCCCTGGCCAGCAGGAAGACCAGGGCGATGGTGGTCAGCTGGTCGTCATAGCCGGGCATCGCGGTGACTTCCAACGAGGCACTCTCCACATCGGGAAGAGTGCCCGTGGCCAACCTGATGAGCCCATAGGCACACATGCCGAGGATGGCGAGCATGAAGGCATAGGTGGGCACCGCGAAGAGGGTCCCCGACTCGCGGACACCGCGCATGTTCAGTGCAGTCAGCAACACGACCAGGGCAACCGCGAAGCTCGCTTCGTGCCCGGACAGGGCCGGGATCGCCGCGGCAGCATATTGCGCGCCGGACGAGATGGAGACCGCGACGGTCAGGACATAGTCGACCAGCAGGGCACTGGCGACCGTCACCCCGGCCTTGCGTCCGAGGTTCACCGTGGCGACCTCATAGTCGCCGCCACCGCTGGGATAGGCGTGCACGGTCTGCCGATAGGAGGCAACCACCGCGATCATCACCAGCGCCACCGCGAGCCCGACCTTCCAGGACCAGGTGTATGCCGACACCCCGGCCATGGCGAGCATGATGAAGATCTCGTCAGGGGCATAGGCGACCGACGACAGGGCGTCACTCGCGAACACCGGAAGCGCCACCCGCTTGGGCAGCAAGGTCTCACCGAGCTGCGAGCTGCGAAGCTTGCGGCCCAGGAGGATGCGCTTCGAAACGTCTCCAACTCCCACGAGCGAACAGGCTAGCCCTGTGCAGCGGCAAGTGTGACAACGCCGCACCCGTGGCTGCGGTAGCGTCTGCCACGTGCATGTCGTGATCATGGGGTGTGGCCGTGTCGGCTCGACCCTCGCCCGCAGCCTCGAGGACCGCAACCACACGGTGTCGGTCATCGACAGCAATGCCGATGCCTTCCGACGGCTGGGCCCGTCGTTCAACGGGGACAAGATCACCGGCTACGGCTTCGACCAGGCGGTGCTGACCAAGGCCGGCATCAATCGGGCCGATGCCTTCGCGGCCGTCTCCAGCGGCGACAACTCCAACATCATCGCCGCCCGCGTGGCGCGCGAGACGTTCGGCATCCAGCAGGTCGTGGCCCGCATCTATGACCCCGGCCGTGCCGAGGTCTACCAACGTCTCGGCATCACCACCGTCGCCACGGTGACGTGGACCGCCGACCAGGTGCTCCGCCGGATCCTTCCCGCCGGTGCCGAGCCCGACTTCCGCGACCCGTCCGGAACGATCCGGGTGGACCAGTTCCCGATCACCACCCCGTGGATCGGCCAGCAAACGATCGCCCTGCAACAGCAGGCCGGCGTACGCATCGCCTGGATCGATCGCCTCGGCGAGGGCATGCTGCCCACCAAGGACACCGTGATGCAGGAGGGCGACCTGCTGCACATCGCGATGCGAGAGCAGAGTGCTGCCGCGGCCTACGCCGTGCTGGAGAACGGTCCGGAGGCTGACGACTGATGCGGGTAGCAATTGCCGGAGCGGGCGCAGTCGGTCGCTCCATCGCCAGGGAACTCATCGACAACGGCCATGAAGTGCTTCTGATCGACAAGAACGCCGGGTCGATCAAGCCCGAGAGCGTGCCGGATGCCGAGTGGCTGCTCGCCGACTCGTGCGAGTTGAGCTCGCTTGAGGAAGCCCGCCTGCAGCACTGCGATGTCGTGATCGCAGCGACCGGCGACGACAAGGCCAATCTGGTCACCTCGCTGCTGGCCAAGACCGAGTTCGGCGTGCCCCGCACCGTCGGGCGGGTCAACCACCCCAACAACGAATGGCTCTTCACCGAGGCCTGGGGAGTCGACGTCAACGTCTCGACCCCGCGGATCATGTCGGCACTGGTCGAGGAGGCCGTCTCCGTCGGTGACCTGGTCCGGCTGTTCACCTTCCGCAAGGGCAACGCGAACCTCGTCGAGATGACCCTGCCTGAGGACTCCCCCTATGTCGGCGAGCCGACCGGGCTGATCCCCTGGCCGGAGAACTGCGCCCTGGTCAGCATCCTGCGCGACGGGCAGGTCTACACCCCGGCTGGCGAACAGCCCCTGGAGTCCGGGGACGAGTTGCTCTTCGTCGTCTCGGCGGACGTCGAGGAGACACTCGAGCGGATGCTCGCCCCGTCGACACACGGCGGCTGAGCGGCCGACAATCAGGCCGGGGCCGCGTTCTTCTCGATCGGCGTCGCGTTGCGGCTCAGCAGCCATACCATCGCTCCGAGGGCGGCGAGTTGGAGCGGCCAACCCATGATGATCTTGCAGATCCCGAGCACCGCCACCGCGGCACCTGGATCCATCGCGTCTCCCGTGCCTGCCAGATAGACCGGCGCTTGTACGACGACCCGGATCAGGCATGGCGCGACCAGCAACCAGGTCAGCCGTTGGCAGAGCCGGACCAGCTGCTGGTCCTGGCGCCACTCGGTCGGCTCGCCAGTGACACTGCCGACCATGAACCCGACCAACGGCCACCGGATGATGTTCGTCAGCGACAGGACGACGGCGTACCCGGCGTTGTAGAGGATGCCCGGCAGGAAGTAGGCCAGCGCCTGGTCGTTGGCATCCCCGCCGCCCTTGGCTGCGCGCATGGCGAAGAAGGCACCGATCGCGATGCCTACCAACGCGTTCACCGCGAACTGGATCGTGGAGCGCTGGACGAGGCGGACCAGCAGGGCCAGTGCGGCAGCGGCGCCACTGACGATCAGGGCCAACCGCAGGTCCTTGGTGGTCAGGAACAACGCCGTGAAGACGATCGTCGGAACGGCCGCCTCGACCATGCCGCGTCGACCGCCCAATGCCTTGGAGAGCTGCTGGCGAACCAGGGCCTCGACCGTCTCGGGGGTCGCGTGGGCCTGAGTCGCGTGGGCCTGGGTCTCGTGGGCCTGGGTCTCGCCGACCTCGGGCGCATGCTCGGCTGGCTGGTTCACGGGGACCTTCACGGTAGGAGTTCGTAGCGGGGGTTGTACATCACACGCAGGCCGTCCTGGATGCTGATGCGTCCCTCGACCCTCAGCGAGCGCCCCGGGTCGATC
>DATCYH010000038.1:0-7039 GCA_036570405.1 Nocardioides sp. | reverse complement strand
CCTCGTGCCCCGCGGCAGGCTTCTCGGCCCCCGGCGACGTCGACCTGGTCGTGGACGGCATCGTCGGCATCGGCGGCCGTCCCGGCCTGCGACCCGACGCCGTTGCCCTGCTCGCCGAGCTCGAGGGGGTGCCCGTGGTGGCGGTGGATGTGCCCAGCGGGGTCGGAGTGGACTCAGGTGAGCTGGACGGAGCGCACGTCACCGCGGACCTGACGGTGAGCTTCGGGACGCACAAGCCGTGCCACCTCATCGACCCTGCCGCGGCGCACTGCGGTGTGGTCACCCTGGTCGACATCGGGCTCGACCTTCCCACCGCCGACGTCGCAGCCCTCGGGGCCGCCGACGTGTCGCGGCTGCTGCCCGTGCCGTCGCAGTATTCGCACAAGTACACCCGCGGCGTCGTGGGGCTGCGCACCGGTGGCGGCTACCCGGGCGCGGGCCTGCTGTCCACGGCGGGTGCCTCGACGGGCCTGGCCGGGATGGTTCGCTATGTCGGTCCCGACGGACTCACCGACCAGGTGCGCGCCGCGCATCCGGAGGTGGTCGCGGGTGCTGGACGAGTGGACGCCTGGGTCGTCGGGTGCGGCTCCGGCGACGAGGCCGGGCGCCACCTCGACGAGGCGTTGGCCGACGGCGTGCCCGTCGTGGTCGACGCCGATGCGCTGACGCAGGTCCGTCCCGGCATGCCCCGCCTGGTCCTGACCCCGCATGCCGGCGAACTGGCGCGGATGCTGGACGTCGAGCGCGACGAGATCGAGAGCCGGCCACTGCACTGGGTGCGTGAGGCGGCCGCACACTTCGACGCCGTGGTGCTGCTCAAGGGTAGGCGCACCCTGATCGCCGCGCCCGGCTCGTCCACAGCGTCAGGTCTCCAGATCAGTCCCCAGGTTTGGGTCAACACCACCGGCATCCCGTGGCTGGCGACGGCGGGCGCAGGAGACGTGCTGGCCGGGCTGATCGGCTCGATCGTGGCGAGCGGCGAGCAGGTCGGTCTGGGCTTGCATGATGCGGCCGCCCTGGGCGCCTGGCTGCACGGCGCCGCAGCGACCCTGGCCTCGGGCGGGGGACCGATCACGGCCGGAGACGTCGCCGCCGCGATCGGTGATGCGGTACGCCTAGTCGTCACCGGCTGACCGCGAAGGCCCGGCTGACCGCGAAGGCCGGCTTCCGCGCTGAGCCGGGTGATCGTGGCACAGGGCCACTCGAGGTCGCACGACGTGCCGCGTCGCCGGACGGGGGTCCTGGGATGCAAGAATCGCAGGCATGTCCGCGC
Source organism: Nocardioides sp. (assembly GCA_036570405.1). Taxonomy (GTDB): domain Bacteria; phylum Actinomycetota; class Actinomycetes; order Propionibacteriales; family Nocardioidaceae; genus Nocardioides. The sequence continues at coordinate 5,766 of DATCYH010000038.1, read as the reverse complement.
GACCCACCAGCCCCGAACAAGTGGCTCGAGCCGAGATCGTCGTCGACCTGGCCGCGATCCGTCACAACGTCCGTCGTCTTCGAGAACTGACCCGCGCCGCGGACGGTTCCGGCCCGCTGATGATGACGGTGGTCAAGGCCGACGGCTATGGCCACGGCATGCACGAGGTGGCCCGGGCTGCCCGCGAGGCAGGTGCGGACTGGATCGGCGTGGCGACCATCGACGAGGCCGTGGCGCTGCGTGACGGCCATGACCGGGGCCGCGTCCTGTGCTGGCTCGGTGTCCCGGGCGAGGACTACGCCTCCGCGATCGAGCGCGACATCGACGTCACCGCCTCCTCGCTCGACCAGCTCCGCGAGATCGCCGGTGCGGCCGAGCAGCAGGGAACCACTGCCCGGGTGCAGCTCAAGATCGACACCGGGCTCTCCCGCAGCGGGTGCGCCTCGGTCGACTGGCCCGCCTTGACCACAGCCGCAGGTGAGGCCGAGCAGGCCGGCCAGGTCAGGGTCACCGGGATCTGGTCCCACCTCGCCTGCGCGGACGAGCCCGGGCATCCGGCCAACGACCGGCAGGAGCAGGCCTTCCGCGATGCGCTGGCCGTCGTCGAGGAGGCCGGCCTCACCCCCGAAGTGCGCCACCCCGCCAACAGCGCCGCCAGCGTGCTGCGGCCCAGCGTCCACTTCGAGATGATCCGCTGCGGAATCGCCAGCTATGGCCTCGACCCCGCGCCCGGCGTGACCGAGGACCTGGGGCTGATGCCCGCGATGACCGTCCAAGCGCAGCTCTCGCTGGTGAAGCGACTCGCGGCCGGCGAATCGGTCTCCTACGGGCACCGGTGGACTGCCGAGCACGAGACCACGCTCGGACTGGTGCTGGCCGGCTACGGCGAGGGCCTGCCGCGCGCTGCCTCCAACCGCGGTGAGGTCTGGTTCGACGGCAAGCGCCGCCCGATCCGCGGCACTCTGTGCATGGACCAGTTCGTCATCGACCTCGGCGACGACCACGCAGCCCCCGGTGAGATGGTCGAGCTCTTCGGGACCGGCCACGACGGTGCCGTGACGGCGCAGGATTGGGCCGAGGTGGTCGGCACGATCAACTACGAGATCGTCACCCAGATCGGCGGACGCCTGTTCCGGCGCCACGTCGATTCGGAGGCCGGAGCCTCGTGAGCATCGGCAGGAGGTTCTTCCAGATCGCCGCGGGCGCCGCAGGGGTGGCTGTGGTCGGTGGCGCCGTCGACGTCGCCCGTCGTCGCGCCGTCATCGCCCGGCGGGGGAGCGGTGAGCACATCGAGCTGGGGTCGCTGCACTCTCCGAGCCACACCGTCGTGGCGGAGGATGGCGTACCGCTGCACGTCGAGATCGACGAGGCCGAGGGCGCTCCCGAGGGCGCCCCCACCCTGGTCTTCGTGCACGGCTATGCGCTCAACCTGGACTGCTGGCACTTCCAGCGCGCCGGCTATCGCGGGCTGATCCGCGCGGTCTACTACGACCAGCGCTCCCACGGTCGCTCGGGCCGCTCCCAGGCGGAGAACGCGACCATCGAGCAGCTGGGCGTCGACCTGCGTGAGGTCCTTGCCCAAGTGGTCCCCGAGGGACCGGTCGTCCTGGTCGGTCACTCGATGGGCGGGATGTCGATCATCGCGCTGGCCGAGGCACACCCCGAGCTCTTCGGCGACCGGATCGTCGGCGTGGCTCTGATGGCCACGACGGCCGGCGGCCTCAAGCCCCACCACGTGCTCCTGCCGATGCTGCCCAAAGGGTTCGGGGGCCAGATGCTCAGCCGCACCATCCTGGGCCTCTCCAAGGGCGCCCGGATGGTCGAGGGCGTACGTCGCCTGGGCAAGGACTTCGCCATCGTGGCCACCGACCGCTTCGCCTTCGGTAGCGACGTCCCCGGCGAATACGTGAAGTTCGTCGACCAGATGCTCGCCAGCACCCCGTTCGACGTGCTCGCCGAGTTCTTCCCCGGCTTCGATTCGCTCGACAAGTTCGCCGTGCTCAACGCGCTCGACCGGATCCCCACCACGATCCTCTGCGGCACCGCCGACCGGCTGACCTCGGTGGGACACAGCCGCAAGATGCACTCGTTGCTACCCCACTCGACTCTCGTGGAGTGTGAGGGCGCGGGTCACATGGTGATCATGGAGCGGCACATCGAGGTCAACAAGGCGCTCGACGAGCTGATCGCTGCCGCGGACGAGCACTGGCGGGATCCCGCCGGATGAGCCGCACCACGACCGTCGTCGGGCCAGAGGCTGCCGCCGAGGTGCTCGGCGTGATCCAGGCAGCGTTCGGCGCCCGGCCACCGCTGGACCCACCTGCCCCCGCCCTGCTCGAGACGCTCGAGTCCGTCGCCGCGGCGCTGGCCACCGACGGCGGCCTGCTGCTCACCGAGAACGGCGTCGCGCTCGGTTCGCTGATGTTCCGTCGTGAGGGCGACACCCTGGTCCTGCGCCGCTTCGGGGTGGTCCCCGAGGCACAGGGGTCCGGGGTGGCCGGGGACCTGGTGCGCGCGGCCGAGGAACATGCCGTCTCCCTGGGCATCACCGGCCTCCGTGTGGTGGCTCGGGTCGAGCTGCCCGCCTCCGTCGCGTTCTGGGACCACAACGGCTTCGTCCAGGCCGGTCGTGAGGGCGAGAAGCTGCACATGGTCAAGGTCTTCCCGATCAGCCTTGAGCTGCCCACTCCCGAGGCTGCGCACATGTTCGGGGAGCGACTCGCCGCGCTGCTCCGGGCCGGTGACCTGTTGATCCTCACCGGGGACCTCGGTGCCGGAAAGACCACCTTCACCAAGGGCATCGGGGCCGGGTTGCAGGTCCGCGGCGAGGTCACCTCGCCGACCTTCATCATCGCCCGGGTGCACCCCTCGCTGGTGGGAGGCCCGGCCCTGGTCCATGCCGACGCCTACCGGCTCGGGTCCATCGACGAGATCGACGACCTCGACCTCGAGATGACCCTCGCCGAGGCAGTCACGGTCGTGGAGTGGGGCGCCGGCCTGGCCGAGGGGCTGGCCGACGACCGTCTCGAGATCGACATCGTCCGAACCCTGGGTGACCTGGACTCGGTCGAGGACACCGACGTCCGGCAGGTCGTCATACGTCCGATCGGAAAGCGATGGCTGGACACGCGATGGCACACCCTGACCTGAGCGGGGCGCCGCGGCTGACCCGCGGGGTCGCGGCGCTGAGCCCGGGCTACTTCGCGTTCGTGATGGCCTCCGGGATCATCTCCGTCGCGCTGCAGCTCCAGGGCCGCGAACTGCTCTCGCACGCGTTCCTGGTCACCGGCGTGGTGGGTTATGTCGTGCTCCTCGTCCTGACCGTGTGGCGAGCCGTGGCCTTCGGCAATCTGATGCTCGCGGACTTCCGGGACCCGAAGCGGGCCTTCGGGTTCTTCACCTTCGTCGCCGGCACCAACGTGCTCGGCGCGCGAGCCGGGATGGAGGGGTGGTACGCCGTCACCGCGGTCGCCCTGGCCGTCGGAGGCGTGGTCTGGTTGCTGCTCGGCTACATCGTGCCGTGGAGCGCGGTGATGGGCCGCGAGGAGCGGCCGGTGGTGCTGAGGGCCAACGGCACCTGGTTCATCTGGGTGGTCGCCAGCCAGTCGGTGGCGCTGGTCGCCGCGACCCTGTCCGCCGTCCACGACGCGCACGAGCTCGCGGTCCTGGCCGTGCTGGCCTGGTCGGTGGGCGTGGTCACCTATGCCGCCTCGGCGGTCTTCGTCTCCCTGCGCCTGATGCTCTATCCGTTGGCTCCCGAGGAGTTCGACCCGCCCTACTGGGTCTCCATGGGGGCGATCGCGATCACCGTCGTGGCCGGCGCAAACATCGTGGAGATGGGCTCGACACCGATGGTCGACGCCATCCGCGGGCTGGTGGCAGGACTGTCGGTCGTCTTCTGGTGCTTCGCCACCTGGCTGCTCCCGGTGCTCTTCGCCGCCGGCTTCTGGCGGCACGCGCTGCGCCGGGTGCCGTTGCGCTATGAGCCCACCCTGTGGAGCATCATCTTCCCGCTCGGGATGTATGCCGTGGCCAGCATGTCATTGGGTCGCGCCGACCACCTACCGCTGGTCGCGTCGATCGGTGAGGTCTGGGTGTGGGTCGCGATCACGGCGTGGGCCCTGGTCGCGGCAGGGATGCTGCGACACCTTGTGGTTGCGGGGCGCAGCCCGAGTACCACCCGGTGATGCGGTGATCGGCGAACCGCCGGACAGAGCGTCGCCCCAGCTCTAGACTTGGGCTTCGTTGCGGCGCAAGAACCGGAGACCGGGATGAATTCACTGCTGGAGTTGTCCCACATCGAGGGGGGCACCCTCGCCTACGTGGCTGTGGCGCTCGCCGTCAGCGTTTGGGCAATCGGCACGGCGCGCAGGGAACGCCTCACCCGGGGCGGTGCCACGGTCATCGTTGTGATCGTTTGGTGTTTCCCCTTCACCGGCACGGTGCTGGCGGCGTGGCTCCTGTCACGCCTGAACAGGGAAGCGCAACGTGCCACAGCCTCTCCCAGCCACGGTGGCAGGGCGTTCTGGACACGAATGCTCATGACGATCGTCGTCGGTCTCACCTGCGGGCTCTGCCTCGACCGGTTTGGCGGGCAACAGATGGCCGACAGTGCGGCCATCGTGACCCTGATCGTCGGCCTGGGGGCCGGCACGGCTTATCAGGTGCTCGATCGCGACGACGCTGTTGACCGCGTTCTGTTGTGCCTGACTGTCATGGGCGCCGTCATCCTGATGCTCGGGGGAACCGCCATCACCGGGACGCTCGCGTCCGCCTGGGTCCTGTGGGTCTGGACCGTCGGATTCATCTACGGCATCGTCGTTGCTGAGACCGTCCTCCGTCGTCGGGATCGCCGGGAGCACGAGGTTCAAGCCATGGTCGTGAAGACGGCCCGCCACGGGTGAGCGACTGCCCTCGCCCCGGGCTGTGACGCTTTGCCCGCGAGGGCGCTAACCTCATCCCGTGCTCCTCGCTCTTGACACGGCTTCGCCCCAAGTGACCGTCGCCCTGCTCGATGACGCCGGGACCGTGGTCGCTGAACTTCGCAGCGAGCACCTGATGAAGCACGCCGAGCAGCTGGCGCCGATGATCGCCGGGGTGCTCGCCGACGCGGGCGCCGACCGGATCGACATCACCGCCGTCGCGGTCGGGGTCGGGCCCGGTCCGTTCACCGGTCTGCGGGTCGGCCTCGCCACCGCGCGGACGCTTGCGATGGTCCTCCAGGTCCCGGTGTACGGCGTCTGCTCGCTCGACGCGCTCGCCGTCGAGGCGGTCGCGACCGGTGCCGTCGACGGACCCTTCCTCGTCGCCACTGACGCGCGCCGCAAGGAGGTCTACTGGGCCTCCTACGACGAGGACGGCGCTCGCACCAGCGAACCCTCGGTGGATCGACCGGCGGACGTGGCAAGTGAACTGCCGGTCGTCGGCGAGGGCGCCCAGCTCTATCCGGACTCCTTCCCGAACGGAGTCGGCCCGACCCGCCCGGGAGCCGGTTGGCTCGGCCGGGCAGTGGTCGAGGAACGTGCCGAGCTGCTCGATCCGGACCCGCTCTACCTGCGTCGTCCCGACGCGGTGATGCCGTCGCGGCCGAAGGCAGTCTCGTGAGCGTCCGGGCGGCCTTGGTCGCCGATCTCGAGACCGTCGCGGAGCTCGAGGACGAGCTCTTCGGTGCCGAGGCCTGGGACGAGGAGAGCCTGCTCGACGAGCTCGAACGCCCGGGGCGGACCTTCGTGGTGCTGGAGGACGTCAGCGATGGTGAGTCCGAGG
>DATCYH010000037.1:0-11166 GCA_036570405.1 Nocardioides sp. | reverse complement strand
GAACCCGCGTCACTGTCACCGACGTGCATCTCCACGGACACGACGAGACGGCCCTGAACGAGTGATCCGACCGGGTGATCCGAACAACTCACCTGAACACTGACCCGGGCGGGTCACCCGATCGCGGCGACCTCCTCCTCGGAGCGCAGGATGCAGAACTCGTTGCCCTCCGGATCGGCCAGCACCACCCACCCCGAACCGGGACCGTACTTTCCGCGCTGGTCGTCGATCTGGGTCGCGCCGAGCGCCAGGACTCGCTCGACCTCCTCGTCGCGGGAGACGGCAGCTGGCCGCAGGTCGAAGTGGAGCCGGTTCTTCACCGACTTGGCATCGGGCACCTCGATGAACAGGATCCGGTGCTCACCGTCCGGACTCTGGATCATGCACTCTTGGTGCCCGGGCTCGTTGGGTTCGTCCTCCTCGTCGACATAGCCCAGCAGCGTCTTCCACCACTCGGAGAGCTCATAGGCATTGCGGCAGTCGACGGACGTGTGCGACACGAAACAGGTCATGGCGCCACGCTGCCGTCCCGGACCCGAGAGGGCAAGGGCTCAATCGACCCCGTTGCGCTTGACGAAGTCCACGATCTTCTCGGCCAGCTCCGGTCGGCACACGATCAGGTCGGGCAAAGACACATCGTCCTTGTTGTAGACCAGCTCGGAGCCGTCCACACGTGAGCAGAACAATCCGGCCGCGCGGGCCACCGCGACCGGTGCGGCGTTGTCCCACTCATATTGCCCACCGGCGTGCACATAGGCGTCGGCCACGTCCCGAACCACCGAGATCACCTTCACACCGGCCGAGCCCATCGGCACCAGCTCGGCATCGAGCTCGGCGGCCAGGGCTTCCACGAAGGCCGGTGGGCGCGAGCGGGAGACCGCGATCCGGGGGCGGTACGACGTACGCTCCGGCACTGCTGTCGGTGCGGCGGTGCTGAAGGTCTCCCCCAGCGCCGGCTGCGCGACGGCGCCGACCGTGAGCTCGCCGCGCTCCCACAGCGCGACGTGGACGGCCCAGTCGTCACGGGGCGGCTCGGAGAACTCGCGAGTGCCGTCGAGCGGATCGATGATCCAGACCCGGTCGGCGCCCAGGCGGTCCTTGTCATCGGTCGCCTCCTCGGACAGCACCGCGTCGTCGGGCCGGTGTTCGGCGAGCAGCTGCGCGATCAGCAGCTGTGCGGCGGCATCGCCGGCGTCCTTGAGTGCTCGGCCCTCGAGGCCCTCCTGGCGCACGGCGAGGAGCCGGGCGCCGGCCTGCTCGGCCAGCCAGGCTGCGAAGTGGTGGTCGTCGGCGGGTACGTCGTTCACCCGGCCACCCTAGTCAGGATCGGACCCGCCACACGGTCGTGTCAGGAGTTGAACCGGGACTGGGTCTTGGCCAGGCCCTCGCTGATCAGCATCTCGATCGCGTCGGCGGCATCGCCGATCTGGAAGGGCAGTTCCTTCTTCTCGGTCGTGGAGTAGTTGGAGAGCACGAAGTCGGCGACCGACTGTCGACCCGGCGGGCGGCCGATCCCGGCCCGCACCCGGAAGAAGTCACCGGTGCCAAGCGACGAGCGCATCGAGCGCAGGCCGTTGTGGCCGTTGTCGCCGCCACCGAACTTGAGTCGCAGCGTGCCGAAGTCGATGTCCAGCTCGTCGTGGATCGCGATGATCCGCTCGGCCGGGACGCCGTAGAACTTGGCCACCGTCGAGACCGGACCACCGGACTCGTTCATGTAGCCGCGGCCGCGCATCAGCACCACTCGCGGGCCCGGTACACCGGGTGGGGTCAGCCGACCCTCGACCACGTCGGCCCGGCCGGACTTGTGCGCGCGGAAGGGCGAACCCATCCGGGCGGCCAGCTCGTCGGTGACGAAATAGCCGATGTTGTGTCGGTGTCCGGCATAGGAAGGGCCGGGATTCCCCAGCCCGACCACGAGCCACACGTCCGTCTGCTCGGTCATGAACGAAGTATCCCGGCCTCTCCCGGTGATGCGTGACAGGGCCCTGCCCCAGGCGCGGCCCGGGGCAGTCCCTGCGAAGATCACGCCTCGGAGTCGCCCTCGGCGGCCTCTTCGCCGACCTCGGGAACCTCGGACTCGTCCTTCTCGATGCCGGCCTCGGCCTCGGCCTCTTCGAGCTCGGCCTCGATCTGCTCCGTGGTGGGCGCGTCGGTGATGTTGACGATCAGGAGCTCCTCGTCGGAGAGCAGCGTGGTGCCCTTGGGCAGCTCGACCTGGCTGGCCAGGATCTGGGTGCCCGACTCGAGGCCCTCGATGGAGACCTCGAAGGACTCGGGGATGTGGGTGGCCTCGGCCTCGACGGAGATCGTCGAGTTCTCGAGGACGACCAGGGTCTCCTTGGCCGCGTCGCCGGAGAGCAGGATCTGGACGTCGACGGTGACCTTCTCGCCCTTGCGGACGGCCACGAAGTCGATGTGCTCGATCAGGCGCTTGATCGGGTCGACCTGGATGGCCTTGGTCAGCGCGAGCTGGGTGGTGCCCTCGATGTCGAGCTCGAGCAGGGCATTGGCGCCACCGTGGCGCAGCGCCATCGTGGTCGCGTGGGTCGGCAGCACGATGTGCATCGGGTCGTTGCCGTGGCCGTAGATCACGGCGGGGATGGTGTTGGCACGACGCGCGCGGCGGGCGGCGCCCTTGCCGAACTCGGTGCGGGTGGTGGCAGAGATCTTCTCGGCAGACATTTCTTCTCCTGATGGTGGTGAGAACGGTGGGCCTCGGCGTGATCGGGCCGTGGAACGACGAACGCCGCGCATCCGGATCGGAGCGCGGCGCAGTTCACACACCCGCCCTGTCGATCACGGAGTCCCTGCGCAGTGCAGCGCTCCCTCGCCGAGGCAACCCGGAAAGTCTAGGCGAGAAGGGGGCCACGCCGCGAATCGCTGCGCAGGTAGGTTCAGTGCCATGCCTTCGCTGACCCTCACCGAGTCCCGCACCCGTGCCGCCGACCTGGCGGTGACGGCGTACGACGTGCACCTCGACCTCACCTCCCCCGACGAGTTCACCTCCTCCACGACGGTGCACTTCACAAGCCGCACCGCACAGACCTTCATCGAGCTGGCAAACGCGGAGTCCGTGCAGGCCATGTTGAACGGCGCGACGCTGGCGGCAGAGGCCTATGCCGACGGCAGACTCGCGCTGTCCGACCTGCAGGAGCGCAACGAGCTCGTCGTGACCGCACGACTCCCCTATGTCACCAACGGCGACGGGATGCACACCTTCACCGACCCCGCCGACGGTGAGCGCTACGTGTCGGCCTACTGCGGGATGGACATCGCCTCCACGGTCTTCGCCTGCTTCGACCAGCCGGACCTCAAGGCCCCGATCACCCTGAGCGTGGACGCCGAGGAGCACTGGACCGTGCTGGCCAACGGCGTGGCCACCTCGTCGGAGGCCGGCCGCTGGAGCTTCACCAGCACCCCGCCGATCTCCACCTACCTGTTCGTGGTCTGTGCCGGGCCGTGGCACTCGGTGACCTCCACCCACAAGGGTTTGCCGTTCGGCTGGCACGCGCGTCGCTCGCTTGCCGACGACCTCGACCGCCAGGCACCCGAACTGGAGGCGATCACCCGCGACTGCTTCGACCACTACACGCAGGCGTTCGCCGAGCCCTACCCGTTCGACTCCTATGAGCAGGTCTTCGTCCCCGGCCAGAACTGGGGCGCCCTGGAGACCCCGGGATGTGTCACGTTCCGCGACGAGTTCCTGTTCCGGGGCGAGCCGAGCGCGATGCAGCGCCAAGCCCGCGCGATGGTGATCGCCCACGAGATGGCGCACATGTGGTTCGGCGACCTGGTGACGATGAAGTGGTGGGAGGACAGCTGGCTCAATGAGTCGTTCGCCGACTACATGGGCTATCAGGTCGCGGCCACCGCGGCCGGCTATGTCGACAGCTGGATCGCCTGTGCGCAGACCCGCAAGCCCCAGGGCCTGCGCGCCGACGCACTGCGCTCCACGCACCCGATCGCCGAGGACGCGGAGGCGATGGTCGACGTCGACACCGCCTTCGGCAACTTCGACATGATCACCGATGCCAAGGGCAACGCAGTGCTGCGCCAGCTGGTGGCGTGGCTGGGCGAGGAGCCCTTCCTGGCCGGGGTGAACGCCCATCTCGGCCGGCACCGGTTCGGCAATGCCGATCTCGCCGACTTCCTGGATGCCCTCGATGGGGCCACCGACCGGGACGTCCGGGCCTGGGCGGAGTCCTGGCTGCGCAGCACCGGCTTCGACACTATCCGCGTCGAGCGCCGCGACGGAGTGCCGATCCTGCGCCGCGACGGGTCGCGGCCGCACCGCTTCACCGTCAACGGCTATGCCGCCGACGGCCAACTGGTCGGCACCGAGCTGGTCGACCTGGCCGGCGAGCCGGTCGCCCTGCCCGCCTTCCGTGGGCTGGCGGTCGTGCCGAACGCCGGTGACGAGACGTTCGCGCCGGTCCAGCTGGACGTGGTCTCCCAGGAGCTCGTCGAGCAACAGGTGGGCCGGATCGCGGACCCGCTGGTCCGCGCGGTGCTCTGGCGCGGACTGGTCGAGATGACCCGGAGCGGTCGCACGTCGGTGGAGGACTTCCTCAAGCTGGTCGCGCGGCACCTGCCGATCGAGGAGCACCCGATGGTCTTCGAGGGCGCGATCAACGCGGCCCAGGTCTTCGTGGTGAACCAGCTGCTCGACCCGGCCCGTCTCGATGAGGCCCACGAGGTGCTCTCCGCGACCTGCACCCTGGCCCGCCACCGCCACCCGGTGGTGGCCACCCGGGTGCTGACTTCGACGACCACCGACACCGAGCTGTTGCACGGCTGGCTCGAGTGCGGCGCCACCGACCTCGGCGCCGCACTCGACCAGGAGCAGCGCTGGGCCGTCGTACGCCGGCTGGTGGAGCTCGGCGGCGATCCCTCGATGATCGCGACCGAGGAGGAGCGTGACCAGTCCGCTGCCGGGCGGCTCGCCGGGCTGCGGTGCCGTGCTGCGGTCCCCACCACTGAGGCGAAGAAGGACGCCTGGGCCCAGATGTTCGACGGTGAGCCGGCGAACCGTGACTTCACCGCCATCAGCGATGGTTTCTGGACGTGCGGGCAGCACGACCTGGTTGCCGACTACCTGCCCCGGTTGGTCGCCGAGGCGCCGGGCCTGGCCGAGCGACGCGGGCAGGCCTTCTCCAAGGTGGTCGGGCACTCGTTCCCGCACATCCCGTGGCCGCTCGAGACCCTGACCGGCTTCCGTGCCGCCCTGGCCGCGGTGCTCGATGCGGGCGACCTACCGACGGTTCTGGCGCGCGAGTGGAATGACCACCTCGACGAGCTGGACCTCACCCTCGCCGCCCGAACCCGCAACTCTTGATGCGCGAACCTGCACTTGTTGCGCGTCGAACAGGCGGCTGTTGTCGCGCGAACCTGAAGTGCTGCGGCCACGACCGGAGTCGGTCGGGGTCGCAACAGCAGGGTGGATCAGGCGTGACCGTCGAACATCGAGGTCACTGAGCCGTCCTCGAACACGGCGCGGATCGCGCTGCCCAGCAGCGGTGCGATCGAGAGGATCGTGAGCTTGTCGAAGCGCTGCTCCTCGGTGAGCGGCAGCGTGTCGGTCACGATGACCTCGGTGGCCGAGGAGTTCTTCAGCCGGTCCACCGCGGGGCCGGAGAGGATCGGGTGCGTGGCCGCGATGATCACACCGGCAGCGCCCTCCTCCATCAGCGCCTCGGCGGCCTTCACGATGGTGCCGCCGGTGTCGATGATGTCGTCGGTCAGCACGCAGTAGCGACCCTTGACCTCACCCACGACGCGGTTGGCGACGGTCTCGTTGGGGCGGTCGGTGCGACGGGTCTTGTGGATGAACGCCAGCGGCACGCCACCGAGACGGGCGGACCAGCGCTCGGCGACCTTGATCCGGCCGGCGTCGGGCGAGACCACGGCGAGCGGCTGGTCGCCGTACTTCTCCTTGACGTAGTCCGCCAGGATCGGCAGCGCCATCAGGTGGTCCACCGGGCCGTCGAAGAAGCCTTGGAGCTGGTCGGCGTGCAGGTCGACGGTGATCAGCCGATCGGCGCCGGCGCACTTGAACAGGTCGGCGATCAGGCGGGCCGAGATCGGCTCGCGGCCGCGGTGCTTCTTGTCCTGGCGCGAGTAGCCGTAGAACGGCATGACCACGGTGATCCGCTTGGCCGACGCACGCTTGAGGGCGTCGACCATGATCAGGTGCTCCATGATCCATTCGTTGATCGGAGCGGTGTGGCTCTGGATCACGAAGGCGTCGCAGCCGCGGACGGACTCCTCGTAGCGGACATAGATCTCGGAGTTGGCGAACTCATAGGCCGACGTGGGGACCAGACCGGTGCCGAGCTTCTCGGCGACGGCCGTGGCCAGTTCGGGGTGTGCTCGGCCGGTGAAGACCATCAGGTTCTTCTCGGTCGTCTTCTTCATTCCGCTCACGCCGGATTCTCCTCAGACTCGACTGGCCGCAGCTGACCCGCGCCACTGATTCTGCACCCAGTGTTCACCGATCAGCCAACCCGCACCCGCGCAGCGTGAGACGGGTCACTGCCCCTTGCGGTTCTTCCAGTCCTCGAGGTTACGCTGGGGGCCGCTGGAGACGGCCAGTGCACCGTTGGGTACGTCGCGCCGCACGGTGGTCCCGCCGCCCGTCATCGCGTCGTCGCCGATCTGGACCGGCGCGATGAAGGTGTTGTTCGAGCCGGTCTTGGTCCGGTCGCCGATCTTGGTGCGGTGCTTGTTGACCCCGTCATAGTTGGCGAAGATCGTGCCGGCCCCGATGTTGGTCTCCTCGCCGATCTCGGCGTCGCCCACATAGGACAGGTGCGGCACCTTGGAGCCGTTGCCGATCTGGGCGTTCTTGGTCTCGACGAAGGCACCGATCTTGCCGCGGGAGCCGAGGTTGGTGCCGGGACGGAGATAGGAGAACGGGCCGACGTTGGCCTCGTCGCCGATCACCGCGAGCTCGCCGTGCGAGCGGACCACCCGCGCGCCCTGGCCGATCTCGCAGTCCTTGAGCGTGGTGTCCGGGCCGACCACGGCGTCCTCGCCGACGACGGTCGCGCCGAGGAGCTGCACTCCGGGAAGTATGGTGACGTCGCGGTTCAGCACCACGTCCGCGTCGATCCAGGTGGTCTCCGGGTCCATCACGGTCACGCCGTCCTTCATCCACTGCGTGACGATGCGACGGTTGAGCTCGCGGCCCAGCGCGGCGAGCTGGGCGCGGTCGTTGGCACCCTCGGTCTGACTGACGTCGTCGATCGCATAGGCGCCGACAGTCAGTCCGGCCTCGCGGGCGATGCCGACGGTGTCGGTGAGGTAGTACTCCGCGTTGGCGTTGTTGTTGCTGATCCGGCCAAGGGCATCGGTGAGGAACTCGGCGTCGAAGGCGAGGATGCCGGAGTTGATCTCGGCGATGTCGCGCTGGAGCGGGGTTGCGTCCTTCTCCTCGACGATCGCCTCGACGTCGCCCTCCGCCGTACGCACGATCCGGCCGTAGCCGAACGGGTTGGGCACGATGCCGGACAGGATGCTGACCGCGCGCTCGGCGGCCTCGTGCTCCTCGGCGAAGGCGCGCAGGCTCTCGCCGCGCAGCAGCGGGGTGTCACCGGTGACGACGACGACGGTGCCCCGGATCGGCTCCGCAATGGACTCGAGGGCGACGCGTACGGCGTGCCCGGTGCCGTCCTGGGACTCCTGGACGGCCAGCACGGCCTCGGGCATCTGCTCACTGATGTGCGGGCCGACCTGCTCACGCTGGGTGCCGATGACGGCAATGACGCGCTCGGGCTCCATCGCGCGCACGGCGTTGAGGACGTGGCCGATCATGCTCCGACCGCCGACCTCGTGCAGCACCTTCATGGTCTTGGACTTCATCCGGGTGCCGCCACCTGCGGCGAGGACGACCACGGTGAGATTGCTCGGCATGCACACTCCTTGATTGGGCCCGATCATCGGTTCGGTTCCACCCCATGGGTGTGAACCGGACCACGATAACGTCGCCGGCCCGATGAGCGGTGGCCGGTGGGCACCGACCACCGCACTCAGGCAGTGCCGCCGACCGCTCCCGGCACGCTGTCCACCATGTCGTGACCCATCCCCTGCTCTGCCTTCATCCGCACCAGCGCCTCGTCGCGGGCCGCATATCCCGCTGCGGTCAGGCGCTCGGCGCCGAGGAGTCCGTGCCTGGCCCGGTCGAGCAGGCGCAGGCCGGGTCGAGCAACGCGGAGCACGTGCTTGGCGGGGCCGTCGGGGACCGAGAGCTGGTCCGCCACCCGATCGCCCAGGAAGACCCGCGACATGCCATAGACCAAGCCCCGCGACACCGCCGTACGGAACCCGAGTGGGCCGAGCAGCAGCCCCGCGAACTGGGGTGCCAGGTAGTCCTCGGTCAGCGCGCGGGTGAAGTCGCGGGCGAAGTCGTCGGGACCCGGGGAGGTGATCCGGTAGAGGTCCTCGATCCGGATGTGATCGGCCTCGGTCACCGGCGCCAGGGCCGGGTCGACACCGATCAGGTGGCCCACGTAGCGCCACAGGTGGTAGATCGAGTCGAGCTCGTCGCGACGCAGGTCGACACCGAGCTTCTCCATCGCGGCAAGGGAGATGTGGCCGAACTCGGCGAGGGTGAACGCCATGTAGGGCTGCGGGATCGGGACACCCCACGCGGCCTCGTCCCACTCGTCGCCACGTCCGATGAAGCGACGCACGTGGGCATGGATCATCCGCACCCGCACGGTGTGGGTGAAGCCGGGCGCATCGATCGCCATACCGCCGCGCCGGACAACCGCGGAGAGCCACTCGCCGACCTCGATGGAGCGTACGGCGGGCTGGTTCCCATAGCGGCCGGTGAGCAGCAGCGGCTTGGCGGCGATCCAGTTCTCGGCGCCCGCGAGCAGTGAGGCGGCGCCGAGCACCAGGCCCCACTGCGCCGAATAGCGCACCAGTACGTCGGCTGCGTGGTCGAGGCGCTCGCGATCCAGCCAGACGGGATCGGTGGTGACCGCCTCGATCAGCGCGGTGACCGAGGCGGGCCTGTCCTCGAGTGCGCCGAGTCCTTCAGTCATCAGGGTGCGCACGGCCTTGCTGGCTGCACGGTCGGCGGCGACCGCGTCACCGAGGGGGTCGGCCTGCCACATCCCGTCGAGCCATGCCTGCCCGAAGGCGCCGTAGCGGGCCACTGCCTGCTCCGCGCCCGGCAGTGCGGTGGGTCCAGGGCGGCTCATCGCCTCGCCCCTGCCGCGAAGGTGTCCAGCTGGGGACGGGCATAGAGGCTGCGCAGCTTCTCGTAGCGATAGCGGTTGAACGCGAGCGGCTCCAGCAGCAACCAGGCCGGGAGCCAGCGACGCGCTGCCCGGATCGTCGCGGCATAGAAGGCGAACTCGCGTTTCTTGGCCGCGGTCCACTCGACGCCGAGGAGTTCGCGCATCCGCGGGTGGGCGGCGGCCTCGGCGCAGATCCTTGCGGGCCTGGTCAGCGCCGGGGTGGCTGCGCGCCAGAGCGGGGTGATCAGCAGGTGCAGCCAGCGCGGGCCGATCAGGGTGGGCACGGGAAGGGCGTCGAACGTCTTGTTGGCCCAGCGCAGGAAGTCGTTGTCGTGCAGATCGTTGGCGGCCACCTGGTCGTAGTAGGCCTCCATCTCGGCGACGGTGCGCGGGACCTGGGACTGGTCACTGTTCAGGTCGTAGTCACTCAGGGAGAGGACGGTCTGATAGACGACCTCGCGCTGTTCGTCGGTGAATTCGCGGCCATAGGTGGTGACGTAGCCGGTGTAGAAGACCAGCATGCTGCTGGTGCCGACCCACTTCCACACCGCCGGCTTGAGCGCGCTGTAGCGCTCGTCGGCGAACTCGCCCTTGCCGCGTCCTTTGACCTGGCCGTGCATGGTCTTGAGCCGCTCGGCGGTGGCCCTGCGATCGGCTTCGTCTCCGAAGAGCAGGAGTGGGCCCCACAGATAGCTGCGGATGCCACGGTTGGTGAAGTTCTCGGCGAACCGTCCGGTGGCATCAACCGCCGCGGCCACCTCGCGATAGGCGACCTGGTCCAGGGCGAGCCGCCCATAGAGGCCGAAGGCCACCGGCATGCCCATCCACCAGCGCACGTCGGCGGCGAGCTCGTGCTGCGGCTGGCTCGGATGCCACGGAGGGACCCGCGCCCCATCCACCGATGGGGGTGCCGGGTGCTTGGCAGTGACCGTCATGCGGTCCTCCTTGGAGAGGCAATGAGACAACACCTGTTGACAGATTGAACTGTCACATCAGTCAACGCGTGTGTCAAGATGCATTCCATGACTTCCGGTGCGCGCCGCTATGGCGGGGCAAGTGCAGAGGAACGGGCCGCCGAGCGTCGCTCCCGGCTGCTGGCGGCCGGCCTCGAACTGATGGGCACCCGTGGCTTGGTCGGGGCGACCGTCCGCGGCGTCGCGGAGGAGGCAGGGGTGGCCGCCCGCTACTTCTACGAGAGCTTCCCGACCGTCGACGACCTGCACCTGGCCGTGTTCGACGAGATCGCACAAGAGGCCCTGGTGCGCTCCTTGGCCGCACTCGAGCGCACCTCCGGGGACCCCGAGGCACGCCGCGAGCGCACCCGGGTGGTCCTCGCCGAGATGGTCGACCTGATGCTGGAGGATCCCCGCAAGGGACGGATCGTGCTCCTCGAGTCGACGGCCTCGGCCACCCTCGGCGCCCGGGCCCTGGCCGAGAGCCGCCGGTTCGCCGGACTGCTTGCAGCCACTGCCTCGGGCAGCGATCCGGGAGCGGACACCGCACACGTCTCGGTGGAGCTCCGACTCGTGGCCCAGTTCCTCATCGGCGGAGTCGCTCATGCCCTCGGCGCCGTGCTCCAGGGCGAGGTGGAGGTGTCGCGCGAGATGCTGGTCGACACCCTGACGATGCTCTTCACCACGGTCGACGCCACCTTGCAGGTGGGCACACCGGGAGCGTGAGCGCTCGGCGCCATCGCCAACACCTGTGTGTGGAGCTCCCCGGGTAGGAGTCGAACCTACGTCGCTAATCCTGATTCAAAGTCAGGCGGGCCCTGCCGGCAGACCAACCGGGGAATGTCGTGCAGGCACACGATATCGGTCCGGCTTCGCGCGCGAGAATCCGCTCACCGCTTTGGGCCGGGCCAGCGCAGTGCCTCCCGAGCGGCGATGGTTCGCACTAGCCTCAGGGACATGGACCT
>DATCYH010000036.1:0-8623 GCA_036570405.1 Nocardioides sp. | reverse complement strand
GTCCTCACCGAGCACGCCCTCCAGGCCGATCTCGTCCCCGGCGAAGATCATCGGCACGCCAGGCAGGGTGAACTGCAACGCCGCAGCGACCCGATGCCGCTCGGCGGATCCGGCGATGGTGCGGATCCGGGCGCTGTCGTGGGAGCCGAGGATGTTCCACGACGAGCAGAACGTGCGCCAGCCATAGCTGCCGAGCCACTGACGCATGCTGGCCACCACCTGCGGGCCGGTGCGCTGCGCGATCGGGACCGGCGTGCCGAAGCTGCGGGCGGCTGAGTCGTCGGCACGCAGCCACTCCCAGACCGGCCAGGAGAAGCCGGAGTAGTTCATGATCCCGTGCCAGCCGTCGCCCGGCACGTCACCGGTGGCGTCGTGGTTGTGCTCGCCGAGGACCAGGCCCTCGGGGTTGAGGTCGGCCACCGTACGCCGCACCCGACGGGCGACCTCGTGGTTGATGTCCTGGGCGCCGAGGCGTCCGGTCATGTTGGCGACGTCGATCCGCCAACCGTCCAGGGAGAACGGCGGTTGCAGCCACCGGCCCACCACCGAGTCCGGGCCGTCGGTGAAGGCGGCGCGCAACCCCTCGT
The DNA here is from genome assembly GCA_036570405.1 of Nocardioides sp. Classification (GTDB taxonomy): domain Bacteria; phylum Actinomycetota; class Actinomycetes; order Propionibacteriales; family Nocardioidaceae; genus Nocardioides. The sequence continues at coordinate 8,036 of DATCYH010000036.1, read as the reverse complement.
TGGCGTGGTTGAGCTTGGGCAGGGTGTGGTGGCCCATCCAGGTGGCATAGCTGCCGTCCGGATTGAAGAAGTACCAGTCCCGGTGCGGGTCCTCGGGGTCGGCGGCCGATCGCTGGAACCACTCGTGGGTGTCGCCGGTGTGGTTGGTGGTCAGGTCGCCGAGGATGTGCCAGCCGCGTTCGTGGACCGCGTGCGCGAGTCGCGCGTAGGCCTCGTCGCCGCCCAGCAGCGGGTCGACACCCTCGAAGGTGGAGGCGTTGTAGCGGTGGTTGGACTCACCCGGGAAGACCGGTGTCGTGTAGACGATGTCCGCGCCGACCCGCTCGATGTGGTCGAGGTGCTCGGTGATGCCGTCGAGGTCACCGCCGAAGAACTGCAGGGGCGTGCGCGGGTCGGAGCCCTCGAAGACGACCTCGTCGTCCCACGCCGCCGGCGTCGCCCAGCCCGGGGTCTCGCGCTCCTCGGTCTGGGTCGACCTGGCGAAGCGGTCGGGGAAGATCTGGTAGACGACCCCGGCGCGGGACCACTCGGGTGCTGGTTCGTGCCAGGTGAGGGTGAAGTCGAACGCGTCCGGTACGTCGTGCTCGAACGTGCCCGCGCCGGTCAGCCAGCGCTGCGACCCGTCCTCGCCGAGCAGCAGGAAGCGGTAGTTCATCGTCGGGTTGTGCATCGGCACCTGGGCCTGCCACCAGGTCGCCCCGTCACTCGCTTTGCCGCCCTCGGTGCGCGTGCACTCCAGGAAGATCGGCTCGGCGTCCGTGGTCGTGCGCACCCATGCCTTCACGACCGGGTCGTGCGCGCCGGTGCGGGCGCGCACGGTGACCAGGTCGCCGGGCGCAGGCGTCGGGTTGTCGACGTACGTCGTCGATCCGTCGTGGTGGGGCTGGTCCAGGAGGTCCATGGCACCAGTGTGGCGCGAGGGTGTGTCGGCTGTGAAGCGCCCGACCACTAACATGAGTCCGCCGTCCTCGACGGCGCGCCGGTGTAGCTCAGTTGGTAGAGCGCCTCACTTGTAATGAGGATGTCGCGGGTTCGACTCCTGTCACCGGCTCCACGCGTTTCTCGATGGGCCCGGGACAGGCTCCCGTGATGGGCTCAGCGGACCTTGCGGGCGACGAACTCCGCCGATGGGTGCGCGATCGCGTCCTGGCCGAGGACGATCTGCAGCTCGCGCTCACCGGAGTCGATGGTTTTCTGGAGTACGCCGAGCACGGAGGCAGCCGTCTCGCTCAGGGCCTGCGCGGGGTCGCCGCTGGAGAGCAGGCGGGCGGTGAACAGGGCCGCGGTCAGGTCGCCGGACCCGTTCGCTTTGAGCGGCAGGCGCGGCGTCTGCACGAGCCAGGCGCCGTCGTCGGTCACGGCGAGCATCTCGATCGTCTCCGCCGGGGCGTCGGGCTGCTCGACGCTGGTGACCAGGATCGTGCGCGGGCCCATCGCGCGGGCCAGGTCAGCCGACGCCAGGGTCTCGGTGAGGGTGCGCGGCTCGGTGCCGGTGAGGAAGCCGAGCTCGAACTGGTTCGGGGTGATCAGGTCGGCCTTGGGCACCACCCGGTCACGGAGCAGGTCGGGGATGGCGGGGTGCACGAAGCAGCCGCTCTTGGCGTTGCCCATCACCGGGTCGCAGGCATAGATCGCCTTGGGGTTGGCGGCTTTGACCTTGGCGACCGCCTCGAGGATCACGTCGCCGATCTCGTCGCCGCCCTGATATCCGGAGAGGACCACGTCGACCTGGTCCAGGACGCCGCGTTCGGCGATGCCGGTGATCACGTCGCGTACGTCGCTGGCAGCCAGCAGCGGCCCGCGCCAGGCGCCATACCCGGTGTGGTTGGAGAAGTGGACGGTGAACACCGGCCACACCTCGTGGCCGAGTCGCTGGAGCGGGAAGACGGCGGCGGAGTTGCCGACGTGGCCATAGGCGACCGAGGACTGGATGGAGAGGAACTTCACCCGCTCAGTGTGTCACTTGCGCGGATCCGTGGAGTTCTCATGGCCAGGTTCGGACGATGATTCGGCGGGTGCTGCCACTGCGACACGGCTGCCCGCGACCAGCACATACCGACGGTCGGTTTCCTCTTCCGGACCAAACTAGAACTTGTTACAGTGCTCTTCGTGTGGGCCGCGCCACACGATGACAACCCGAGCCCGATCAGACGAGGTAGACGCACATGGCGAAGAAGCCCTACTCCAGTGAAGCCGACTATGTGGTTGTCGGTGCGGGCTCGGCAGGTTGTGCCGTGGCCGGGCGACTGGCGGAGGCCGGCCACTCGGTGATCCTGATCGAGGCCGGTGGCAAGGACTCCTCGATCATGTTCCGCCGTCCCGGCATGATCACGATGATCCACAGCGAGCCGAAGCTGAAGAAGAAGTTCGACTGGGGTTACCGCCACCAGCCGCAGAAGCACGCCGGAGGCCGCAGGCTCAGCGCGCCCCGTGGTCGGGTGATGGGCGGCTCGGGCTCGGTCAACGGAATGATCTACGTCCGCGGCAACAAGGAGAACTTCGACTCGTGGGAGGCCGAGGGCAACAAGGGCTGGGGCTATGACGACGTCCTGAAGACCTACAAGCGGATGGAGGACTGGCAGGGCCCCGACAGCGAATATCGCGGCAAGGGTGGCCCGGTCAAGGTCCTGGAGAACCCGCACATCTGCGACGCCTCGAAGACGTTCATCGAGGCCGGCGCGTCCGAGCTCGGCATCGGCGTCAACGAGGACTACAACGGTGCCGAGCAGGTCGGCATGCACACCATCCAGGAGAACACCACCGGCGGTATCCGCTACTCGTCGTCGTACGCCTACCTGGTCGCGCGCAAGAACCCGACGCTCGAGATCCAGATGCACGGCACGGTCTCGCGGGTGGTGATCGAGGACGGCCGCGCGATCGGCGTCGAGGTGATCGACGACAAGGGCCAGCACCGACTGATCCGCGCCGGCCGCGAGGTGGTCCTCTCCGCAGGTGCCTTCGGCTCGCCGCAGATCCTGATGCTCTCGGGCGTCGGCCACGCGGACGACCTGCAGAAGCTCGGCATCAAGGTGCGCGCGGACCTCCCGGTGGGCGACAACCTCAGCGACCACCTCTTCATCCCGATGACGTACGCCGTGGACAACTCGCCCCACAAGAGCCACGCGCTGCACTTCGGCTCCGGCATCATCAAGGACCGGCTCAAGCCCGGCGCCACGTTCATGGCGCACTCGGTCTTCGAGGCCGGCGGTTTCGCCCACACCTCGTTCTCCGACGGGATCACCCCGGACCTGCAGCTCTTCGCGATCCCGTGGTCCTACCCGCCCTTCCAGGACGAGTCGGTGCGGCTCAGCCCGGACAAACGACCCTCGCTCTCGGTCTTCTCCACGCTGATCCGCCCGCGCTCGCGCGGCACCCTGCGCCTGGCCTCGAGCGACCCGCTGGCTGCACCCCTGATCGACCCCAACGTGCTCTCCGAGCCCGATGACCTCAAGGTGCTGCTCGAGGGCGTCGAGATGATCCGCTCGATCATGGCCAACCCGGCGATCTCCAAGCACGTCCAGGAGGAGTACGAGCCCGGCCTGGCCTACACCGGGGACAAGCTGCGCGAGGAGGCGCTGCGACGCGTCACCACGGTCTACCACCCGGTGGGCACCTGCCGGATGGGCGTGGACGAGCGCGCCGTCGTCGGCCCAGACCTCAAGGTCCGTGGCGTCGACGGCCTGCGGGTCGCGGATGCCTCGATCATGCCGAGCATCTCCGGCGGCAACACCAACGCCCCGTCGATGATGATCGGCGACAAGGCCGGACAGATCATCCTGGAGGAGCTGGCATGAGCATCAAGCGTCCCGCATCGGTCACCGACGAGTTCCTCAACCGGCTCGTCTCCCGGGTCCCGTCCACCTCGGGTGGCACCTGGAAGCTGACCGAGGTCTACACCGGCGAGGTCCTCGTCGAGCTCCCGCAGTCCACCCCCGAGGACATCGAGCGTGCCTTCGAGACCTCGCGCAAGGCGCAGCAGGAGTGGGCCCAGTGGCCGCTGAAGAAGCGGCTGAAGGTCTTCAAGAAGTTCCACTCGCTGGTGCTCAAGCACAACGAGACGATCGTCGACCTGATCCAGCTCGAGTCCGGCAAGGCTCGTCGGATGGCGTTCGAGGAGACCCTCGACATCCCGATGGTCGCCGGCTACTACATCAAGCGGGCACCGAAGGTCCTGGCCGACAAGAAGCACGCCGGCCCCGTGCCGGTGGTGTCGTCCTCGCTCGAGACCCGGCAGCCCAAGGGCGTCGTCGGGATCATCGCCCCGTGGAACTTCCCGTTCGCCACCGGCATCTCCGACTCCATCCCGGCCCTGATCGCCGGCAACGGGGTCGTGGTCAAGCCGGACAACAAGACTGCGCTCTCGCCGCTCTACGGCATCGAGCTGATGGAGAAGGCCGGCCTGCCCAAGGGCCTGGTCCAGGTGGTCTGCGGTGAGGGACCCGACGTCGGGCCGACCCTGATCGACAACGCCAACTACGTGATGTTCACCGGCTCCACCAACACCGGCCGGGTGATCGGCGAGCGCGCCGGTCGCAACCTGATCGGCTGCTGCCTCGAGCTGGGCGGCAAGAACCCGATGATCGTCCTCCCCGACGCCAACCTCGACGACGTGGTCAAGGGCGCGATCTTCGGTGCCTTCGGCAACACCGGCCAGATCTGCATGCACATCGAGCGGATGTACATCCACGACTCGATCTATGACACCTTCCGCGACCGCTTCGTCGCGGCCGCAGAGGCGCTCAAGGTCGGCGCGGCCTACGACTTCGAGCCGGAGGTCGGCTCACTGGTCTCCGTGGACCACAAGAACCGGGTCGCCTCCCACGTCGAGGACGCGATCGCCAAGGGCGCCAAGGTGCTCACCGGTGGCCGTGAGCTGCCCGAGGCCGGTCCGGCGTTCTTCGCGCCGACCATCCTCGAAGGCGTCACCAAGGACATGCTCGCCGGCGTGGGGGAGACCTTCGGCCCGGTCGTCGCCCTGCACCGCTTCTCGACCGAGGACGAGGCCGTCGCGCTCGCCAACGACACCGACTACGGCCTCAACGCCTCGGTCTGGGGCGGTGACCTCGACAACGCGATCCGGGTCGGGCGCCGCATCCAGTCCGGCAACGTGAACATCAACGACATCCTGGCCACGGCCTATGCCTCCAAGGGCACTCCGTCCGGGGGCGTGAAGCAGTCCGGCGTCGGTGCTCGTCACGGTGACCAGGGCCTGTTGAAGTACACCGACTGCCAGAACGTCGGCATCCTCAAGAAGCAGGTGATGGGCGCCCCCGAGGGCGTGCCGTTCGAGGACAACGTGAAGCAGCAGATCATCGGCCTGCGGGTGATGCGCAAGCTCGGCATCCGCTGATCGGTTCGCGAACGCTGGTGCGTTCGCGAACCGGCTTTGCAGCGTGCGTCGCAGCCCTCGGAAGGGGTCAGGCGACCTGCCAGGACCTCTTCGAGAGACCCATCCAGTAGCCGTCGATCTTCTGGTCGCCCGGCTTGTCGGCCTTGTCCGCGGCACCGAGGGTGATGAAGAGCGGGATGTAGTGCTCCACGGTCGGGTGAGCATAGGGCATGCCGGGCGCCTTCGACTTGTATGCCGCCAGCTCGTCCACGTCGCCCCGGTTCATCGCCTCGCCGGCCCACAGGTCGAAGTCCTTGGACCAGCCCGGCGCCTTGGCCTCGATCGACCAGTCCTTGAGGAAGGGCAGGCCGTGGGTGAGGAAGCCGGAGCCGATGATCATCACGCCCTCGTCGCGCAGCGGGCGCAGGCGCTCGCCGAGCTTGAGCAGCTTGTAGGGATCCTCGGTCGGCAGGGACATCTGCAGCACCGGGATGTCGGCGTCGGGATACATGATCTTCAGCGGCACCCAGGCGCCGTGGTCCAGGCCGCGGCTGCGGTGCTGGTGCACCGGCTCGCCCTGGGGCATCATCGCGGCCACCCGCTTGGCGAGCGCCGAGGCGTCGGGGGTCTCGTAGGTCATCTTGTAGTACTTCGGGGCGAAGCCGCCGAAGTCATAGACGAGCGGGGCGCCGGAAGCGGTCAGGCTGACCGGAGCCGATTCCCAGTGGGCGCTGACGATCAGGATCGCCTTGGGGCGTGGGAGGTCCCTGGCCCATGCGGCGAGCTGGCCCGACCAGACCGGGTCATCGAGCAAGGGCGGGGCACCGTGGCCGATGTAGAGGGCCGGCATCTTCGTAGTCATGTCACCATAATAGTTTAAGGTTCAACTTTATTCCACTGTGCTGCCGGAGTGACGCGGGAGTGTGGCTATGGTCTGGGCCATGAGCGCGCTGTCCGGACTGCTGGAGAAGGGCATCGTCGCCCCCGACTGGGCCGAGGCGCTGTCCCCGGTCGATGAGCAGATCGAGCGGATGGGGGTGTTCCTTCGCGAGGAGATCGCCGCCGGGCGCGGCTATCTGCCACATGGTGAATCGGTCCTGCGAGCCTTCCAGCGGCCACTGACCGACGTCAAGGTCCTCATCATCGGCCAGGATCCCTACCCGACCCCCGGGCACCCGATCGGGCTCAGCTTCGCGGTGGCACCCGACGTACGCCCGATCCCGCGCAGCCTGGCCAACATCTATGCCGAGCTGGAGACCGACCTGGGCCTGCCACGCGCACCGCACGGCGACCTGAGTGCGTGGGCCGACCAGGGCGTGATGCTGCTCAACCGCGTCCTCACCGTGCGACCCGGCGAGCCCGCCTCGCACCGCGGCCGAGGGTGGGAGCAGGTGACCGAGTGCGCGATCGAGGCACTTGTACGCCGCGGCGCACCGCTGGTGGCCGTGTTGTGGGGCAACCACGCGCAGACGCTCAAGCCGGTGCTGGGATCCGTGCAGTGGGTGGCCTCCGCGCATCCGTCGCCGTTGTCGGCCTCGCGCGGGTTCTTCGGCTCGAAGCCGTTCTCCCGGGTCAATCAGTTGCTTGCCGACCAGGGTGCTGCTCCCGTCGACTGGTCGCTCGCCTGATCCTGCCCCGCGGATCAGCGGATGGGGCGTTGCAGCCGGTCCAGGAACGCGATCAGCAGCGCCTCGCGCATCCGGGGTGAGGCCACGTCGAGCATGGCATTGACCTCGGCCATTCTCGAGGGGAGCTCCAGCTCACCATCGTCGGAGGCACCGACCAGGCCGGAGGCGGCCAGCAGGCCGTCGAAGTCGTCATCGCTCAGCGCGGCCGGATCGAGCGACTCGATGAAGGCGACCACCTCCGCGTCCACCCGGACCGGACCCGCAGCGACGGCGGCCGAGACGGCGGAGCCCAACGCGGCAAGGAACTCCCCGACATGGGGCAGCGTCGCCGCCGACACCGACAGGTGGATCGTGGCGGGGGAGCCGGCGAAGGCCATCTGCGGCTGGACGAGCCACCCGGCGGCGGCCATCTCGTCGCAGATCGTGAACGGGTCGCAGGCCGCACCGGTGCGTAGCGCGATCAGGGTCGAGTCCGGCTCCGCGACCACGGTGAGTTCCGGGATCTCCTCGATGCCGGCCACGATCTCGTCGACCGCTTGAAAGACCTCATCGGTCAACTTCGAATAGCCCCCGTCCCCGATCGTCGACACCACCGCCCAGGCAGCGGCCAGCGGGCCCCCGGACTTGGTCGACTGCATCGTCGAGTTCAGCATCGTGTAGCCGGGCCAGTCGGCGTGCGCGAAATATTGCGGCCGACGCAGCGCAGGCGTCCGGTGCAGGAGCAGGGAGACACCCTTGGGGGTGTAGCCATATTTGTGCAGGTCGACCGAGATGCTGGTGACACCCTCGACCGCGAACGTCCAGGCCGGCACGGAGCGGCCGAGTCGGGCGGCATAAGGCAGGACCCACCCGCCGATGCAGGCGTCGACGTGGCAGCGCACCCCGCGCGCCGCAGCGAGCGCGGCGATCTCGGTGATCGGGTCCACCACGCCGTGGGCGTAGGACGGTGCGCTGGCCGCCACCAGGACGGTCGAGGAGTCGATGGCAGCGCTGGTGGCAGCCACATCGGCACGGAAGTCGGGACCGACCGGGACCACGCGCGCCTCGACACCGAAGTAGTGCGCGGCCTTGAAGAACGC